>JADIMV010000058.1 GCA_017694515.1 Candidatus Aphodosoma intestinipullorum | reverse complement strand
GGTATTCCTGTCTATGTTGCTCATGTTGTCGTCGAGCGTATGCCAATAGTCGCCGAAACCGTTCGCGCTCATCGGGTTGTACTGTATGATGTCTATGCACGGTATCTTCGCCAGCGTATTGACATACAGATGGTCGTCCGTGACCATGCCTCCGCGCTGGTCTCTGAACGTCTGCCCGAAGCCGAGGTCGGCCGCCGTACGCCACACCTTTTCCACTATGTCGGGTGCGAAGTGCATCGACACTCCCTCCTTGCAGAACTGCGCTCCGGGTGCGCCTACCATGTCGAGCAGTATGCCGTACATCGGGCGGTAGGGGCTGACGTGCGGCGTGCGTCCCCAGTATTGCGAGCCGAGACACCATGTGTCTGTCTTGTAGTCACCTTCGTGAAACTCCGGTATGCCCCAGTCTTCGAGGTCGAACAGTATGATGTCCACCCCCACACCGGGTGATTTCGCGCCGAAAGCGCGTGCCGTCTCCATGAGGACTCCCACACCGCTTGCCCCGTCGTTCGCCCCGTCTATCGGTTTACGGTGATTTGCCGGGTCAGGGTCGCTGTCGGCGTATGGCCGTGAATCCCAGTGGGCGCATAGCATCACGCGGCGCACTGCGTCGGGGTTGTACGAGGCAATGATGTTGTGGAGACTCATCTCCCGCCCGTCGTAGAGCCGTGCTTCGCCCTCCTGCACGGTGACCGCCGCGCCGTGGCTTCTTAAGAACGCTGTGAGGAAATCGCGGCACTGCGCGTGCGCCTCGCTGCCCGGCACTCTCGGCCCGAACTCCACTTGCGCCTCCACATAGCGGTAGGCCGAATCGGCTGAAAACGCCGGGCGGCTCTCCGCCTTTGCCACGGCCGCCTCGTCCGTCTGTCCCGCCGATGTCCCGCCGCATCCGCATACTGTCGTCAGCAACATTGTCACGGCAATGCAGGCCAATGTGTTACGCCTCAGAAGTCCCATAGCCTTAAATCTCGAAGTCGAGGGCTATGCTCTGCGACGCCACTTCGCCCATGTGCTTCTTGACCACATTGCAGTGATATGCGTCGTTCTGATACTCGTCCAGTTTCTGCCAGTCTTCGACTATGGCTTCAAGAATGATGTCGAACGAGCGCGGCGAATGCAGTTGGTCTATGTGGGCATCCACGCTTTTCGCCGACGGCACTTTGCCCCTCATCGAGAGGATTATATCCCTTGTCTTCTGACAGTTCTCGGCGGAATTGTCCGCCAGCTTGAAACATACTATGTGCTTTACCATATCCGTTCTGTTATGCTGTGTGAAATGTATCTGATATATCCCTTGCTTGCCTCTGCTTTCTATCTGTAGTCCTCCTTGTATTCCTCTTTCGCGGGCTTCTCATCTTCGGAGTACCACGATGCGTAGACGGCGTAGTTGTGCGCTATCTTCTGGTTTATCTCCTTGCCCTGTTCCGGGGCTACCTCCTTCACCTGCTTGGCGGGTACGCCGGCCCAGATGGTGTGCGGCGGTATCTTCGTACCGCTCAGAACTAAAGCGTTGGCTGCTACGATTGCCCCCTCGCCCACTACAGCGTTGTCCAGCACCGTCGCTCCCATGCCTATGAGCGCGTAGTCCTCTACCTTTGCTCCGTGTATCGTGACGTTGTGTCCGACGGAAACATAGTCGCCGAGCTCAATTGTCGATTTCTCGTAAAGTGTGTGCAGCACCGCGCCGTCCTGTATGTTCACATGGTTGCCTATGCGTATGCTGTTCACATCGCCGCGCAGCACGGCGTTGAACCAGATGCTGCACCCTTCGCCTATCACCGTGTCGCCTATGATGGTGGCGTTCTCGGCGAGGAAACATCCCTTGCCTATCTTCGGAGTAAATCCGCGTACTGATTTTATTAGTGCCATAAATATATTTTGTTACTGTGTATGCCCGTCTCAGAGGCGTATGTTTGTCTCACACTGCCTTTGACATACAAAGGTACAACTATAATCCCATATAACAACGTACCTTGCCGTCCTTGTGCCGGGTCAGAATCGGAGAGCGCGCCGCCCGTCCGGCAGTTCGGCGATTTCCACGCGCACGGCGTCGTCCGGCAGTAGCTCTTCCACGAGTTCCGGCCATTCGAGCAGGCAGATGCTGCCCGAGTCGAGATAGTCGTACAGCCCGAAGTCGAGAGCCTCCTGCGGGGTGTTTATCCGGTAGAAATCAAAATGGTAGACCATGCCCCGGTCTGACATGTATTCGTTCACTATCGAAAATGTGGGGCTGTTAACCGCATCGTCCTTCACTCCCAGCACTCCCGCGAGGGCACGGATGAAAGTGGTCTTGCCCGCGCCCATCGTGCCGTGGAACGCGAAAACAGTGGCCTCTCCCATGGCATCGGCAAAACGCTGTGCCGCCGACGCTATCCCGTCAAGTCCGTATTCTATCTCTGTCATAAGTGTCTCCTGATTTTATGCCGTCAAGTACAAAAGTACAAAAAGTTACACTGCCACACAATATCTCTATGCCATTGTACCCTTCCCTTTCCCCTCACCCCACAGACCATCCCGGCCAGTCCCGCCTGTAAGCCGGTTTCCATCCTTTCTGTAATGTAAATTAAAGTTAAAAACACGTACTCTCGCCGAAGCCCCTCCGAAGCTCCTCCCCGACAGCTCGCGTTTTTCCCGCCCTTCCTTTTATCCCCGAACCCGGAATATCATCCCCCGTTCTGTGACCCCGCAAAGGTTAAATAGAAATAAAGCCGCAATGCGCCTATTGCATCCCCGCGTATAATTTCGCACCTTTGCATAATATGTGGGCATAGCCTGCGCGGTGATGTGAGACGTGAGCTTAATTGGGTTATGAGAGAGAGAGGAGATTATTTCCCGGCGGAATGGGAGGAGCAGGAGTTCGTGCAGCTGACATGGCCGCACGCGGAGACTGACTGGGCGTATATGCTCGGCGAGGTGCAGGAGTGCTTCGTGAGGATAGCCGCCGCCATAGCGGAGCGGGAGAAGGTGCTGATTGTAACGCCTGAACCCGAAGCCGTGGCGGGGCAGATTGACGGGCTTGTGAGGATGGAGAATGTGCGCGTGGCGCGGGTCGGGAGCAACGACACTTGGGCGCGTGACCACGGGGCGATAACCGTCTTTGAGAGCGGCCGTCCGTCCCTGCTCGATTTCCAGTTCAACGGCTGGGGGCTGAAGTTCGCGGCGGACAAAGATAATCTGATAACGGAGAGGCTCGTGGCTGGTGGAGTGATAGATGCGCGGCGGCGCAACTGCCGGGGCTTCGTGTTCGAGGGCGGCTCGATAGAGAGCGACGGGCGAGGCACGCTGCTCACCACGGCGGAATGCCTGTTGTCGCCGAACCGCAATGCGCAGATGACCCGCACGGAAATAGAGACATACCTGTGCCGCACGCTGCACGCACGGCGCGTGTTGTGGCTTGAACACGGCTATCTGGCGGGTGACGATACCGATTCACACATAGATACGCTGGCAAGGCTCTGTCCTGACGATACAATAGCATACGTGCGCTGCGAAGACCGTGGCGATGAACACTATGAGGAGCTCCGTGCCATGGAGAGGGAGATTGAGGCTCTGCGCACGGATGACGGCAGGCCGTACAGGTTGCTGCCGTTGCCTATGGCCGATGCGGTGTATGACGGAAACGGGGAGAGGATGCCTGCAACATACGCTAATTTTCTTGTAATCAACGGCGCGGTGCTTGTGCCGACCTACGCGGACAGGCATGACGCGGAGGCGTTGGCGCAGATAGCCGTGGCGTTCCCTGACAGGGAAATCATCGGCATAGACTGCCGTGCGCTCATACGGCAGCACGGCTCGTTGCACTGCGTGACGATGCAGTACCCGAAAGGGGTGGGGCTGAACGGCCATAACGGGATATAACGACTTGACAATAAGATATTATGAAGGTTGCGATCATACAGCAGAGCATATCGCCCGATGTCGAGGCTAACAAGCACAAACTGCGTGGCGAGATAGAAGCTGCGGCGCGTGAGGGTGCGGAGCTTGTCGTGTTGCAGGAGCTGCACAACACGCCGTACTTCTGCCAGATGGAGAACACCGCGCTGTTCGATTTGGCCGAGACGATACCCGGCCCGTCTACGGATTATTACGGGCGTATGGCAAAAGAGTGCGGCGTGGTACTTGTCTCGTCGCTTTTTGAGAGACGTGCGCCCGGGCTGTACCACAATACGGCGGTGGTGTTCGAGAAAGACGGCACGATAGCGGGCAAGTACCGCAAGATGCACATTCCCGATGACCCTGCGTATTACGAGAAGTTCTATTTCACGCCGGGCGACCTTGGCTTCGAGCCTGTACAGACGAGTGTCGGACGGCTGGGCGTGCTGGTCTGCTGGGACCAGTGGTATCCGGAGGCGGCACGGCTGATTGCTCTGCGCGGAGCGGAGATACTGGTCTACCCCACGGCGATAGGGTGGGAAAGCACGGACACTGAAGACGAAAAGGCGCGTCAGCGCGAGGCGTGGATTACTGTGCAGCGCGGCCACGCCGTGGCTAACGGGCTGCCGGTGGTGAGCGTCAACAGGGTGGGACATGAGCCTGACCCGAGCGGGCAGACTGGCGGCATCACATTCTGGGGCAGCAGCTTTGCGGCTGGCCCGCAGGGCGAGATACTCGCGCAAGCCCCTGTGGACAGTGAGGCGCGGATGGTGGTAGACATCGACATGAAGCGTAGCGAGAACGTCCGCCGCTGGTGGCCGTTCCTTCGCGACAGGAGAATAGATGAATATGCGGGGATAGTTAAAAGGTTTATTGACTGAGAAGCCGTTCCGGTTTCGTGTCATTCGGAATATGGAAAGGACAATGCAACGTAAGGATTTTGAGATAATGGCGCCCGCCGGGTCATGGGAAAGCCTGATGGCGGCGATACACGCCGGGGCTGACTCGGTCTATTTCGGCATAGAGAAGCTGAATATGCGGGCGCGTTCATCGAGCAACTTCACGACGGACGACCTGCGCCGCATCGTGGCGGTGTGCCGCGAGAACGGAGTGAAGACATACCTGACGCTCAATACGATAATGTACGACGAAGACCTCACGCTCATGCGCGAGATAGTGGACACGGCCAAGGAGGCGGGCGTGAGCGCAATCATAGCCGCCGATGTAGCCGCCATGATGTACGCCGTGGAGCAGGGCGTGGAGGTACACCTGAGCACGCAGCTCAACATATCTAATGTCGAGGCTTTGCGTTTCTATGCACAGTTTGCCGATGTGGTGGTGCTGGCAAGGGAACTTAACCTTGAGCAGGTGGCGCACATCCACAAGGTGATAGAGGCGGAGCAGATACGCGGGCGGCGCGGTGAGTTGATACGCATAGAGATGTTCTGTCACGGGGCGTTGTGCATGGCCGTGTCGGGCAAATGTTATCTGAGCCTGCACGAGATGAACGCCTCGGCCAACCGTGGGGCGTGTATGCAGGTGTGCCGCCGGGCTTACCGTGTGAAAGACGAGGATTCGGACATAGAGCTGACCGTGGACAACAAGTACATCATGTCGCCCAAAGACCTGAAGACCATACACTTCATGAACAAGATGATGGACGCGGGAGTGCGTGTGTTCAAGATAGAAGGCCGTGCGCGGGGGGCGGAGTATGTCAAGGCTGTCGTGTCGTGCTACAGTGAGGCGATAGAGGCATATCTCAGCGGGACATTTACCAAAGAGAAGATTGCGGAGTGGGACGCACGCCTCGCGAAGGTGTTCAACCGTGGGTTCTGGGACGGCTATTATCTCGGCCAGCGTCTCGGCGAATGGAGTGCGGAGTATGGTTCTAAGGCCACGCATAAGAAGGTTTATATAGGCAAATGCACAAACTATTTCCACAAGATAGGCGTGGCGGAGTTTATTCTCGAGGCGCAGGGGCTTGACAAGGGTGACGAGATACTCGTGACCGGCGAGACTACCGGCGCGTATGAGGATGTGGTGGACGAGATGCGCGTGGATCTCCATCCGGTGGACCATGTCGGCAAAGGAACATATTTCTCCATCAAGACCCGTGAGGTCATACGCCGGAACGACAAGCTGTTCAAGATAGTCCCGGCAGACCAGGTGGAAAAGCAGGGATTGAGGAAGTGAAGAGGCATACGCTGATATATCTGCTGTCGGCCATGCTGGTGTTGTTGGCCGGATGTGACGTGTGGGACGGACCTACGCGCACGGTGCTGTATTATGCCGTCAAGAGCAATCTCGGCTCTGACATAGAGCGTAATATCAGGGATATGGAGAGCGTGGCGACCAAGAGTAACATAAAGGGCGACCTGCTCGTGTTCACGTCGGACGCGAAAGGCAACTCCGTGCTTTACCGCATAGTGCCGGGACGGAACGGCGGAAAGAACAGACAGGAGGTGGCCTCGTTCACAGGCAGGAGCGGAGTGGATCCGCGCACTCTGTCGGATGTCATAGTGACGGCCATAGACCGTTTCCCGGCTGACAGCTACGGCCTTGTCTTCTCAAGCCACGGCACATCGTGGCTGCCGGAGGACGTGAAGAATATGCAGCGGGTGTTTGGAGAGGAAAACGGCGTGTGGATGGATATCTGCGAGATGGCTGAGGCCATACCAGACAATACGTTTGAATTTATCATGTTTGATGCGTGCAGCATGGGGAGCATAGAGTGCGCCTACGAGTTCAGAAACGATTGCTGGCACTATATATCGTCGCCATCGGAGATATTGACTACCGGATTTCCCTACAGCAGGATACTGCCGGAACTGTTCAATCCGGAGGTGAACTACGGTCTTGTGGCGGCGACGTTTAATGACTATTATAAAAATAATGCCTATCCGTATGCCGACATATCTGTCGTGGACTGCGGCCATCTGGATGCGCTGGCTGTCGCTGCACGGAGACTGACGGGAGACGCGGGCGATACGGCCTTATATGCTGTCAGTACGGACTCTCTGCAAATGCTTTCTTCGCTTAGCGGTTCACCCACAGACCTGTACGATTTCGAGGAGACCTATCTGCGCATGGCCACTGATGATGCCGCATGTGAGGAGTTCTCATCATGCGTGAGGCGGGCAGTGCCTGTCGCGCTCCACACGGGACAGCACTACTGCGGGCGTAACGGGCTTGTAGTGCCGATAGAACGCTTCTGCGGCCTGTCCGTCTATCCGATGCGCGAAAACCTTACTCGGCTTAATATCGAATATAGAAAATTCGGCTGGTACAAGGCTGCAATTGCTCCGCAGTGAAAGGGCATGCCGTGAGTATATTTCTTCCATTGCCAATCGCAGAAGCATTTCCGGTGTTAAATTTAAGGGTGCAAAGAAGGAGACCCCATGAACTTTAATTAATGTATGCACGACAGTAAGGCTGTGTGTTTCCTCGAAACGAAGTGTTGCTCACTTAGTGGCAATATGTGCATAAAATGTGTTGTAAAACATAACTACAAGGAGCTGCCAAGTTTGTCGGTAATGCAGTATAGTATTGACAAATAATGTATTATGTCGATGAATGATTTATTACGGAAATATTTCCGTAATTGTTTTCCGGGAACGGAATATTATTCGTACCTTTGCAGCGTGAAAAAGACCTGCCGGTGTCGAATGCCGGTACGGCAGGGGAGAAACGATATTATCAACATCTTAAAAATAACAATCAGATTATGGCAAAATTCGATTTAAGCAAGTACGGTATCACAGGTACTACCGAAATCCTGCATAATCCTTCGTATGAAGTGCTGTTTGCCGAGGAGACCAAACCGGGTCTTGAAGGCTATGAGAAAGGTCAGCTCACAGAGCTTGGCGCAGTGAACGTCATGACCGGAATTTACACCGGACGTTCGCCGAAAGACAAATTTATCGTAAGGGACGCTACGAGTGAGAACACCGTATGGTGGACATCGGAAGAATATAAGAACGACAACAAGCCCGTTACTCCTGAGGCATGGAAAACACTCAAGGAGATGGCTGTCAAGGAGTTGTCTAACAAGAGACTTTTTGTTGTAGACTGCTATTGCGGTGCAAATGAGGCTACGCGCCTGAGAGTGCGTTTCATCATGGAGGTAGCTTGGCAGGCTCACTTCGTGAAGAATATGTTCATCCGCCCGACTGATGCCGAACTCGAAAACTTTGAGCCTGACTTCGTGGTCTACAACGCATCGAAGGCCAAGGTCGAGAACTATAAGGAGCTGGGTCTCAACTCGGAGACGGCCGTAGTGTTCAACCTCACGACTAAAGAGCAGGTGATTCTCAACACATGGTATGGCGGCGAGATGAAGAAAGGTATGTTCTCTATGATGAACTACTTCAAGCCTCTTGAGG
>JADIMV010000057.1 GCA_017694515.1 Candidatus Aphodosoma intestinipullorum | reverse complement strand
AAATACGTACTCTCGCCCTACCTCCCGGCCACCTTCTCCTTATCTTGTAGCCTCTCCCTCGCTGCTCAGCCTTGCACTTTCTGTCCGCGCTTCAAAAACAGATGTATATTTTTTGCAAACTTAACATTTATACATACCTTCGCCATATACTTATAGACCAATATATAAATCTTTAATACATAATCTATGAAAAAAGGACTTGCATTCGCACTGCTGCTGGCCTTCATGCTGGCCGCCTGTGAGAAAGAAGAAAAGCAATTTGACCGCAGTTTCTACGTAAACGAAGATGCCGTTTGCTGCGGAGTAGAAAATCCGATAGAGAATTTGTCTTGGTTGCATGAAGAGCATATACGCGCCTATGACGAAATGCAGGCAAGCAAAGAGAAGATCAGAAGAATATTCCTCCTTTACAGGAATGACACTACTGGAGAAGACAATATAGTAGAACTTGTCAGCAGATACACTCTTGTATATCACTATGACTGCAATGGCAACAGCGAGGGTGGGTACTATAATTTTAACGATATACCGGATGTTGAGACACAACACACGGGGCTTCTTTCTCCTCCAGCACCATGTCAGGACTGTGATACATTTTTTAGAACACACTATTTTGTCGACACACTAGCATATTATAAAGTTCAACCACTTAATTGAATATGACATTATGAAAACAGCAAAAAGAATTATATTGACATATATATTGATTGTAGCTACTTTATGTCAGCTTATGGCAGGACCTGCTAACCCAACACCATTTCAGATAGTGCAACCTAATGGTGATACCATTTCAATTGTTCATAAAGGCGATGAAAATGTATCTTGGTACGAAACATTATCTGGAAACATTATTGACATGGATGAAAATGGCGTATGGCGATATGTGTGTGTTAAAGACGGTCGATTAACCCTCTCTGAAATGCTCAAAGCTACTGAATCATCGTCTATATCAAATGTCCCATCTGAAAACAGGTTGGCTGTGATGCACATACTTAATCTCCAAAGAAAAACAAGCATCGCATACAAAGACAGCATAGCAGGGATTGCATCCTATGACAACATAAATGCGCAACGTGTACCGGTAGCGATATCCGCAGGCAGCAGTGATAATAGATACACGCCATTACCTTCTAAAGGTAACGTAAAGATACTTACGATATTGGTACAGTTTAGTGATGTGAAGTTTCAGCATCAGGGCGAAGTAAGACTTCAGTTTTCCAATATCATGAATCAGAACGGATATCGTGCTCCTGCCTATAGCACCCCGACAGGAAGCGTAAGAGACCTCTACCTGGATGCCTCCTATGGTCAACTGGATGTATCAGCCACTGTCGTAGGACCATATACTGTGAGTGGGAGCAGGGACTATTACGGCTTGAATACTGATGATGGGCGAGATATCCATGTGGATGAGCTGGTAACGCAAGCAATAGAACTGGCAGCCAACGATGTGAGCATGGAACAGTTTGATAATAATGGAGATGGATATGTAGAATGCGTACACATAGTGTATGCTGGAGTAGGAGAGGATGAAAATAGCAATAATGAGGCTTTTCGTAATGCCATTTGGCCACACCAGTCTTACATATCGCGCGAGAAAGAAGACGATAAGTGGATAAGCAGGTATATAGTCACTCCCGAATTATATAAAACTAATTATAGGGGTATAGGTACAATATGTCACGAATTAGGTCATGCACTTGGTGTCCCTGATTTCTATGATACAGATAATGAAGGTAGCGGAGGTATATTTAAGGGTACAGGAAAGTTTGATCTTATGGGAAATGGATGCTGGAATGAAGACGCAAATTTTCCAGCACATCCTAACCCATATGTAAAGACTCAGCTTTTCGGATGGACACAAGCACAAGAGTTGACAGGGAACAACACGGTATATACGCTTGCCCAATCAGAAACAAATCCAATGTGTATCCATAAAATATCGACCCCAGACGGGGGATACTATCTGCTGGAAAACAGGCAACAGGATTATCTGCCCAAATCAGGCCTGCTAATATACCATGTTCATCCTGATATAGCACAATCTGTCGCGGGCAATTTTGTGTGGAACAACAGTATCAACGCTGGCCATCCGCAGATGTGCTACGTAGTCGATGCCTCCTCATCCTATAAATTCCCCACTGGCAGCCCCGACTCCTATGGCAGCATCTCTGGCGGCGCGGTGTTCCCAGGCTATTCATCCTCCCCCAACATCTTCTTCACAAGCACAAGCACCCCGTCAAACGTCGGCTGGGACGGTCAGTACCCGCAGAACAAGGACGTGGCTTTCATCCATGAAGACGGCGACAACATAAAGTTCGTCTTCAACCCCTCCATTTCCGGCCCCTCCACATTGTGCACTCAGGGGATATACTCAATACCTGATGTGCCAGATATGCCGTGGGAAACCTCAATTGACTGGTCTTATGGCAGCATTGTTATGCCCGATCCTCAGCCCGTTATATTTGGAGAAGGGCAAGGCACTGAAAGCATATCTGTCGTGCGGAACGGAGAGTACATAAAAGACCCTGTCAGCGGAGAATATTTCCCACGGTATTTCTATTCCGGCAATATAAATATCATGGCAAAAGTCAGCTGTGCCGGTGACAGCTATACCATGGACAAGCGCATAACCCTGCCCATGCAGCAGGATCTCCGCATACAATGCGATGATAACGACGGGATTACGCCGATTCAGTATTTCGGCGGCGGCGCGACTGTTCACCTTTCCCTGCGTGAGCCGTCCGACAACCCCTCGCACATCAAGTGGGTATGCGACTTCGACTTTGACGACAACCTCGAAGGCATACCGCCCGGATCGCACTACACCGAGACATACTATGGCAACAGCGTCGCCATACCTACATACCCCACCTTCGGCGGGACGCTGACCGTCTCCGTCTACGACATCGGCGACGAGTGCAATCCCGACAGGCATGAGACATGGAGCCATCACTTCATCCCCACCATCATCTACATAGACCACACAAACCCCGCATCGGGCAGCGTGGACATCTCCCTGAGCTGCGTGGCCGCCGAGGACACTGGCAACACACCTGCCGTCCTCTCCGCCGCCACGGCACAGAAAGAGCCGTACATGGGTGCATACCGCCTCGAGCTGTGGCACGACCACTACGGCCTTGTGCGCTCCCTCGATTCCGACGGCAACCGGCCTACGCTGACCCTTGACCTCCACGGCCTTACGCCGGACATATACTACATCCGCCTGCTCATAGATGGTGAGATAAACAGCGTTTCCAAACTCATGGTGAGATAGTGCGTCGCGTCCGTCTCAGCCCACATCACACAGCCGCCGCATGGCATCCCAGCCTTGCGGCGGCCTTTTTTGTCGTCCCCACGCCTATCTCCGAAAAAGCAAAGCCCGTTCCTGTTCACCGTAAACCACAAATTAAAGTTAAAAACACGTACTCTCGCCCTACCTCTCGGCTACCTTCTCCCTATCCGCACAAGACCTCCCCGATGTTTTCGCCCCCGCCTTTCGCTTTTCTTCGCCCTCTTTCGTATCTTTGCATTCCGTTTCTGTCGCGAATTATGGAATACAGCACATACACACTCCCCAACGGCCTCCGCCTGCTCCACGTGCCTGAGCGGATGCCGATTGCTTATTGCGGCGTGGCGGTCAATGCCGGCACTCGCGATGAGCTGCCCGATGAGCAGGGCATGGCCCATTTCGTGGAGCACATGCTCTTCAAG
>JADIMV010000006.1 GCA_017694515.1 Candidatus Aphodosoma intestinipullorum | reverse complement strand
TAAATAAACGCAAACGGCAAAATAATGCGCGGGGGCACTTTTGCGTGTGAGTTTTTTTTGCTTACTTTGCATGAGGAAAAACAGGAACAATCAAATATATTTGATCATGAAAGAATTTGTAAAGTACTTGGGGGTAGTATTGGCACTCATAGGAGTGGTGATATTCATAGCGTACAGCCAGATGATAGGCGGCAGCAATTCGTACCTCGTGGCGGGTATGGCCTGTGTCACTCTCGGTGTTGTAGCGCACATACTAATCAACAAGTTTGTGATCTGAGCAAAGGAACATTAGGATTACGGTGTGCGCATGTCATGCACCGTATGGTTATGCATTAAAAGGTGAGACGATGCCGCAGTTGTCACGGTGTCGTCTCCATTTTTATGATATACTAAGGACAAGCGAGACATGGCTTCGGCACACTGTGGGGTCTCCCATCGCCCATAAGCTTTGGATAAGATAAGCTGCACCTCAGCAGAACTCCATGAACAAGTTAAGGAGGTTCCGCTTTCGGTTTGCATTATCTTTGCCCACTGGCACAAGGCTTCCCGACAAAACATTCAAGACTATATGGCAGAAAACTCTCTTATAACAGAATCGGCAGAATATTCGGACGACAACATCGTGACCCTCGAAGGTCTTGAGCACGTGCGCCGCCGCGCCGGAATGTACATAGGTAAACTGGGCGACGGCAGCTCTGCTGACGACGGCATATATGTACTAACGAAAGAGGTGATAGACAACTCGATAGACGAGTTCCGCATGAAGTTCGGCAACCTCATCGAGATACGGCTGACAGACCGCACCATGTCCGTGCGCGACTACGGCCGCGGCATCCCGCAGGGAAAGATGATAGACGCGGTATCGAAGATGAACACCGGCGGAAAATACGACGACAAGGCATTCAAGAAATCCGTCGGGCTGAACGGTGTCGGCACTAAGGCGGTCAACGCACTGTCGTCACGCTTCATCGTGATGTCATTCCGCGACGGCATGGTGAAACGCGCTGACTTTGAGCGCGGCAAGCTGGTAAAAGAGTATGACCTCGAACCAACCACTGAGAAGAACGGCACATTCATCGAATTCACTCCCGACTGTGAGCCGCAGCACCCTCAGGAAAAGCTGTTCGACCCGAACTACGCGTTCCGCGAAGAGTTCATCGAGTCCATGCTGCGCAACTACAGCTACCTCAATCCGGGGCTGACCATCAGTTTCAACGGAAAGAAATTCGTCTCGAAAAACGGACTGCTCGACCTGCTCAACGAGAACAATACGGCGGAATGCCTCTACCCGATAGTCCACCTGAAAGCAGACGACATAGAGATAGCCTTCACACACACCAACCAGTACGGAGAGGACTACTACTCGTTCGTCAACGGCCAGCACACCATACAGGGGGGCACTCACCAGTCGGCATTCCGCGAAGCGTTCGGACGCACGATAAAGGAGTTCTACAACAAGAACGGGATGGAGTTGTCCGACATACGCAACGGCTTCGTAGGGGCAATATCAGTCTCGGTACAAGACCCTGTGTTCGAGTCGCAGACAAAAATAAAGCTCGGCTCAAAGGACATGGCTCCCGGCGGCCCGTCAGTAGCCAAGTTCATAGGCGACTTCGTGAAAAAAGAGGTAGACAACTACCTGCACAAGAACCCCGAAACGGCCGACATTCTGCTGAAGAAAATACAGGAGTCGGAGAGCGAGCGCAAGGCGATAGCCGGGGTCACGAAACTGATTAAGGAACGTACCAAGAAGACCGCATTGCACAACACCAAACTGCGCGACTGCCGCATACACTACAACGATGCGCGCGGCGACCGCAAGGCGGAGAGCAGCATCTTCATCACAGAGGGAGACTCAGCGTCCGGCTCTATCACCAAGGTGCGCGATGTGGCGACACAGGCCGTATTCCCGCTCCGGGGTAAAGTAAAGAACAGCTATAAGAAACCCAACGAGGTATATACCAACGAAGAACTCGCGCACCTACAGGTTGCCCTGAACATAGTCGACGGCCTGGAAGGCTTGCGCTACAACAAGGTTATAATCGCCACCGATGCCGATGTCGACGGCAAGCACATACGCCTGCTGCTCATGACCTTCTTTCTCAAATTCTATCCCGAACTGGTACAGCGCGGACACGTCTACATACTACAGACACCGCTCTTCCGCGTACGCAACAAGAAGGAGACCCGCTATTGCTATACAGAGGCGGAGCGTCTGGATGCGCTCGCGTCGCTCGGCGCAAATCCTGAGATAACGCGCTTCAAGGGTCTCGGGGAGATTTCGCCCGACGAGTTCAAACGCTTCATAGGGTCAGATATGCGCCTCGACCAAGTGACTCTGCGCAAGGAAGACACAGTACCCGAACTGCTCTCGTTCTACATGGGCGACAACACCTCGGAACGCAAGAACTTCATCGTGGACAACCTCGTAATCGACGAAGACGAACCGTAACCCAATACCAACCGGAGGCACAGCCATGCAAATCATTGACATCATCATCCTTGCAATCATCATAGCGGTCTACATCCTCGCATTCCGCTGGGACAAGTTCGGACGCTACGTCTACCGGCACGACTTTGTGCGCGGCATCATCATCGGCTTCAGCGTAGCCATACTCTACACAGTGACCAACGCCCTCTTCAGCGGCCTGTGGCACGTGAAATACGGTTCTATAATAAGTTGGGCGATAGCCATCGTCCTCCCCACCGTCATGAACGTATGGATGAAAAAGCACCTCTCCGAAAAGAACCCTGAGGAGTAGGCCTCACGCAGACAATACCCATACGGACAATAAATGCTGCCAACGGTTCTCGTTGGCGGCATTTATTGTTTCTACGGACTCCGATTCCGCGACAGGTGCTTACACATCCCGCCCTGCCTCTCCGCAACAATATGCCGTAGCCTCAACCACTAATTTAGGTTAAAAACACGCACTCTCACTGGAACTCCTCCGAAGCCTCCCCGAAGCCCCTCCCCAGCGGCAGGACAGCCTGAGGATAGCTCGAGAGTACGTGTTTCGCACGAAAATGGAGGCTCTGAGCCGTCAGACAATACATATTTGGCCTGTGCCGCATTTTCCGTACCTTTGCGCATTTGAATGATATACATGGCCACGCGGAAAGGCTGCATTCCGCACAAGCCATACAAACGGAAACAACTATGGAAAAAGGAATCATCATACAGACAGCGGAGCTGACCGGCCTTAGCCCCGACAGCGTGGAACGGGTACTGGCACTCATGGACGACGGCGCGACCATTCCCTTCATCGCCCGCTACCGCAAGGAGGCCACCGGTGGCCTCGACGAGGTGCAGATAGGCAACATAGCCGACACGGCACACCGTCTCGAGGAACTGGCCAAGCGCAAGGAGACCGTCATCAAATCCATACGCGGGCAGAACAGGCTCACCCCGGAACTCGAGGCGAAGATAGCCGCATCGTGGGATGCCGCCGAGATAGAGGACATCTACCTGCCGTTCAAGCCCAAACGCCGCACACGCGCCACAGTGGCACGCAAGGCCGGACTTGTGCCGCTGGCCAAAATGATTATGAGCGGACGCGCCGACAACATCATGCGCTCAGCGCAACGCTTCGCGAACAACGAGATACCTGACGCAGAGGCGGCCATCTCCAGCGCAGTGGACATCATTGCCGAATGGGTGAGCGAAAGTGCGGCGGCACGTCATGCCGTCCGCTCCATATTCGCCCGCAAGGCAGTGATACACAGCCGTGTGATAAAAGGCAAGGAGGGGGAAGGCAGCAAATACCGCGACTATTTCGACAAGGAGATACAGCTCTCGCGATGCCCGTCCTACGCGCTTCTGGCCATGCGGCGCGGCGAGAGCGAGAAGATACTCCGCGTGGACATATCGGCCGACGAAGACGAGTGCGTCGAACGCCTCAACCGCATTTTCGTCCGCACGGAAAGCGAATGTTCCGGCATAGTGCGCCGCGCTGTCAGGGACGGATACAAGCGTCTACTACAGCCATCGATTGAGACCGAGTTCGCCGCGCTCAGCAAGGAGCGTGCAGACCGCGAGGCGATAAAGATTTTCAGCGCGAACCTGCGGCAGCTGCTCCTCTCCGCGCCGCTCGGCCAGAAACGCACTATGGGCATAGACCCCGGATTCCGCTCGGGCTGCAAGGTGGTATGCCTCGACGAGAACGGCAACCTGTTGCACAACGAAACCGTCTACCCCCATCCCCCGCACAACGAACGCGCCCAGGCCATGAGGAAAATCTCCACGCTCGTGGAGCAATACCGCATAGAGGCCATAGCCGTCGGCAACGGCACAGCGGGACGCGAGACAGAACAGTTCATACAGGCCATACGCTTCAACCGCCCTGTGCAGCTCTTCTCCGTGAGCGAGAGCGGCGCAAGCGTCTACTCCGCATCCGCCGTAGCGCGTGAGGAGTTCCCCGACTACGATGTGACCGTGCGCGGCGCGGTATCGATAGGCCGCCGCCTCATGGACCCATTGGCGGAGCTTGTGAAGATAAACCCGAAAAGCATCGGTGTCGGGCAATACCAGCACGATGTGAACCAGACACAGCTCAAGGAAGCGCTCGACCGGACGGTGATAAACTGCGTGAATACCGTCGGCGTGGAACTCAACAGCGCGTCGCTCCAGCTGCTCTCCTACGTCTCAGGCGTAGGACCGAAGCTCGCGCAGAACATCATCGACTACCGCACTGCCCACGGAGGGTTCAGGAACAGGCGGGAACTCCTGAATGTCGATAACTTAGGGGCGAAGACCTATGAGCAGTGCGCCGGATTCCTGCGCATCGGCGCAAGCGACAACCCGCTCGACCGCACCGCCGTACACCCCGAGTCATACCACATAGTGGAACGTATGGCCAAAGACCTCGACACCACTGTGGAACAGCTGATTAAAAATGAAACCCTGCGCCTGCAAATCAACCTCGAACGTTACATGACACCTACCGTCGGCATGCCTACGCTGCGCGACATCATGGCGGAACTTGACAAGCCGGGGCGCGACCCGCGAAACAGCATAGAGACATTCGAATTCGACAGCACGGTGCACTCCATTGACGACCTCCGCCCCGGCATGACACTGCCCGGCATTGTGACAAACGTAACCGACTTCGGCGCGTTTGTGGATATAGGCATCAAGGAAAACGGCCTCGTACACAAGTCGCAGATGGCGGAAGGGCGTGTGCTGTCGCCGGCGGACGTAGTGGGGCTGCACCAGCATGTGACCGTCAGGGTGCTTGAAGTCGATGCTGAACGCCGCCGCATAAGCCTCTCGATGACTGGCATCTGATGCTGCATATCCCAATCGCTGTTACATTGATGACGACAGCGCACATACTGAGGCAAGGGGCATGACACACGCCCACTGCCCCACCCTTGTTGCATACACTCCGACATACATACAGCCACGTGAATCCACTGCCACTACGCGGCAATATCGCCCTGCCATCCGGACACAACGGAACGAAAGGCACGGTTTTTGTAGTGGCATATACAGACAGTAAGAGAGGGATGCTTATGTTAATAATGAGTCAGATTAAGATTATTTACCATTAAATTTAACTATTCAGAGAGAATAATCCGTACATTTGTCCCGTTATATAGTTAAAATTAAAGGTTGCATTACAAGCGGCTGACACGACGCTGCAGTGACGCGACCCCAAAGAGAAGACATAGACATTCACAGGTTGCTAACCAAATAAACATTTAGCATTATGAAAAGGAAAAACATCTTATTGGCATTAGGCGTGGTGCTGCTGACAGTATGCACCAGCGTAATCACCACATCTCTCGTGGGCAGGAAAACCGACAATGGCGGCACTTCGGCCGCCGAAGAGACCTCACGCCCTACCAGCTTCGCCTCGATGAGTACAGTCGAGGCCATGCCGACCGACTTCACCGTGGCGGCAGAAAAGAGCGTGGAGAGCGTAGTCCACGTGAAAGTGAAAATGAAAATCGAGCAGGGCTATACGGGCATAGACCCCTTCTTCGAGTTCTTCTTCGGCCGTCCGAGCCAGCCCATCGAGCCGCAGGAGCAAATGTCGAGCGGTTCGGGTGTCATTATCTCGGACGACGGTTACATCGTGACGAACAACCACGTGGTAGAGGACGCATCGACAGTAGAGGTAGTGCTTAACGACAAGCGCACATTCGAGGCTAAGGTAGTGGGTGTCGATGCAAGCACGGACATAGCCCTGCTGAAAATTGACGCTACCGGCCTGCCGACTATGGTATTCGGCAATTCTGACAACCTCCGCGTAGGCGAATGGGTACTCGCCGTAGGCAACCCGTTCAACCTCACATCGACTGTGACAGCGGGCATCGTGAGCGCGAAGGCGCGTAACATAAACATACTCAATGCCGACATGAAAATCGAGTCGTTCATACAGACCGATGCGGCAGTGAACCCCGGCAACAGCGGCGGCGCACTTGTCAACACAAAGGGTGAACTGGTCGGTATCAACACGGCAATAGCCTCACGCACAGGCAGCTACGCAGGCTATTCGTTTGCAGTTCCAATCAGCATAGTGAGCAAGGTAGTGGCCGACATCAAGGAGTTCGGCGTGGTACAGCGTGCGGTGCTTGGCGTACAGATACGCGACATTGACGCAGCATTCGCCAAGAAAGAGAACCTCGAGACGCTGGCCGGTGCATACGTGGCGGAAGTGCAGGAGAACAGCGCGGCTGCCGAGGCGGGCATAAAGAAAGGTGACATTCTGACAGCCATCAACAATGTGAAGGTCAAGACCGTATCGCAGCTTCAGGAGCAGGTGGGCCGCTACCGTCCGGGCGACAAAATCAACGTGACGCTCGAACGCGGAAACAAGAGCCAGACCGTCACCGTGGAACTGAAGAACCGCTCCGGCAACACCAATGTTGTCAAGGCCGGAGACCTCACCCAACTCGGCGCGACTTTCAAGGAGGTCAACGACATGACGCGCAGCCGCTTCCGCCTTGCCGCAGGCATAGAGGTTGAAAGCGTTGAGCGCGGGGGCAAGTTCGACAAGGCCGGCATCGAAAAAGGCTTTATCATACTCAAAGTCAACGGGGCTGTGATACGCTCCGAACAGGATTTGGAGAGTGTGGTGAACGACGCGCTGAACGCCGACAATGACGACCGCGTGCTATTCGTCACAGGCGCATACCCCAACGGGAAAATGGCGCACTACGCCGTCGCTCTCGAATGATGCAGGAGAGTACAGAGCATAAGGCATACTGCCGGGAGACTTGTTGCCCTCTGTCCGGCAGTATGCCCGTTTTTGGCACATAATTTGATAGCCTATTGCAGATGTGGAGAAGTTTCACTAACTTCGCAGGCTTAATATATTCAAAGGAATGAGACAGCTAAAAATCACTAAGTCAATCACCAACCGTGAGAGCGCCTCGCTCGACAAGTTTCTGCAAGAAATTGGGCGTGAGGATCTTATCTCGGTTGAGGAGGAAGTAGAGTTGGCTCAGCGCATCCGTCAGGGTGACCGTGCCGCGTTGGACAAACTGACACGTGCAAACCTGCGTTTCGTCGTTTCCGTAGCAAAACAGTACCAGAATCAGGGGCTATCGCTGCCCGACCTGATTAACGAAGGCAATCTCGGCTTGATTAAAGCAGCTGAAAAATTCGACGAGACACGCGGTTTCAAGTTCATTTCCTACGCAGTGTGGTGGATAAGGCAGTCCATATTGCAGGCCTTGGCCGAGCAGTCGCGCATCGTGCGCCTGCCGCTGAACCAGGTTGGCTCTCTCAACAAAATCAACAAGGCGCTCTCCCGCTTCGAGCAGAAGCACGAACGCCGCTCGTCGGCCGAAGAACTGGCCGAGGAGCTTGACATTCCGATAGACAAGATTTCGGACACCATCAAGATTTCCGGGCGGCACATATCCGTGGACGCGCCTTTTGTTGAGGGAGAGGACAACTCGCTCCTCGACGTGCTGGTGAATGACGACTCCCCGATGGCCGACTCGACACTGATGAACGAGTCGCTCAGCAAGGAGATCAACCGTGCGCTGGACACTCTTTTGGCGGAACGCGAACGCGAGATAATCAAAATGTTCTTCGGCATCGGCCAGCAGGAGATGACCCTCGAAGAGATAGGCGACAAATTCGGCCTCACCCGCGAGCGCGTGCGTCAGATAAAGGAGAAGGCAATACGCCGTCTGCGCAACAACTCAAAAAACAAGCTGCTTAAAGTCTACCTCGGATGATAGGAATACACCGTGTAGACTGAGGATAATTGAAAGGGCAACATTTGACCGATGTATGCCCTTTCATTTTTTCAAGACAACAACAAAACCCTGATGCAGGACTACGACAGACATAAGGAACTGGAAAACGAGAGCATCGCCCGCCTCCTGTGGCGATACTCGCTGCCCGCCATTGTAGGGACACTGGTCAACTCCCTCTACAATGTCGTAGACCGCATATACATAGGACAGGGCGCAGGGCCGATGGCAATAGCCGGTCTCGCGCTGACGTTCCCCATCATGAACATACTGGGCGCGTGCGGCATGCTCATCGGGCAGGGTGCGGCCACACAGGTGTCGCTCTTCCTCGGACGGCACGACAACCGCACAGCGAACAACATACTCGGCAACGCCGTGGTCATGGACCTGATGATGTTCGCCGTCGTGAGTACAGTCATGTACATATTTCTCGACGAGATTCTCATCCTGCTCGGCGGGACGGAGGAAATCATCCCCTACGCACGCGAATATATGCAGGTCATACTCCCCTTCCACGTCATAACCTCCATGAGCTTCAGCACCAACAACATCATGCGTGCGTCGGGCTACCCCCGCGAGGCCATGTGGACACTCGTCATCGGAGCTGCGCTCAACGTCATACTCGACCCCATATTCATCTTCGCCCTCAACATGGGCATACGCGGCGCGGCCATCGCCACCGTCATCTCCATGAGCGTCAGCTGCGCATGGGTCATGCTCCACTTCGCCGACAGCCGCCACACCGTCCACCTCAGCCTCAAAGACATGCGCCTGCGCTGGGACACCATGATGAAGATACTCGCCATAGGCCTCTCCCCCTTCTTCCTCCAAGTGGGCATCAGCCTCGTCAACGTAGTGATGAACCACACCCTGCGCATCTACGGCGGGCCGATAGCGATAGGGGCGTTCGGCATAGTCTCTACATTCGCCACACTCATCATCACCACCATCGTAGGCCTCAATCAGGGCATGCAGCCCATCATAGGCTACAACTACGGCTTCCGCCGCTTCGACCGCGTGCGCCGCACCCTCCGCTACGGCATAATAGTGGCCACTGCCATAACCACCCTCGGATGGCTGTGCAGTGAGCTCTTCCCCCGCCAGATGGCCCTCTGCTTCAACAACGACCCCGAACTGACCGCGCTGACAGCCCACGCCATACGCATCTTCATGAGCGTGCACATGTTCGTAGGGGCGCAAATCGTGATAACAAACTACTTCCAGTCCATAGGCAAGGCCGGCATATCCATCTTCCTCAGCCTCACGCGCCAGATACTCTTCCTCGTCCCGTGCCTGCTCGTGCTGCCGCCCATCTTCGGACTCGACGGCGCATGGATGGCGCAGCCCGCCGCCAACATCCTCGCCTTCATAGTCTCCGCCCTCATGCTACGCCGCGAACTGCGCCGCGAGACAGCAAAAGCCTGACAAAACACCATATCCCCATCACCCGGCACAACTTTAACTATCGTTTTTTTTTTTGAATACAGCAACGATATTCTTCCTACCTTTGCCTCGAAGTCAGTCTAATGTACAGACATAATAACCAACAAACAAGAGGCAAATATACTATGAAGAAGAGAGACAACAAAAAGAGCGCCGCTATGCCTAAGAGCGATAACGATGAGATGCAGTTCTATATCGAAATGGCATCTGACCGCACGGACTACAAAAAGCGCATTGAAGCCATAGACTATTTTGCCAACCACAAATGCGAAGAAAGCACCACCATGCTTTACCATCTCATGATCCACGACCTTGTACGCGATGTGCAGGAAAAGGCATTCCGGACATTGCAGTCATTTGGAAAAAAAGTCAAACTGCCCCGAAAGAAAGAAGGCAACATAATCAGGGACATAAGGCACAAAGCACTGGTCACGCACAACTCATTCAACGGGAAGGAATACACGAATGACGAACTTTTGCAAAGGTTTAAGTATAAGTATCCTGAAGTATACGATGTCTATCTCTATGAAAAAGGCTCTGACAATAATGTTCTTACCTTTCTGCGCGGCATAATAGCCTGCCTGCCGAAAGACAAGAAAAAATGAGCCTTACCAGAATGTCGAGATACAACCAATATAAAAACGATACGACTATGAAACAAGTTCTATTTATCGCGCTGATGCTTTTACTATGTTTTAACGGACAGGCAGCTGACTTTTATGGAGAAAAAAGAGGTAGCAGCTGGTACTTAGAATATAATAAAACATCAGACACCACAGTACATTGTGTAATAAACATCTTTGCCTATGAAGACAAGTGTGTTGATGATGTTACAATAGATCTACAAGATACGCTTAAACACTATAAAGTAAAGAGTATCAGTTCACATAAAATGACGAATTCTTATTTTACAAATGGTGCACATATCAAAGTAACAGTTCCTGCTTCGGTAGACACTATATATGGCAGCACATTTACTTCATTTTACAACAATAGAGATGATTATGACTGTGTATGCTTTATTGTACACATACCTTCCGACTCTCAATTAAAATACATAGGAGATCGTGCATTTGCGAGTAGTAGAGACCCTAAACGCTCTTATCCTTCAACAAGTGTAGATTTTTTACCTTCTACAATAACTTATATCGGATCTGATGCATTTGAATATGCCAATCTTCCAGCACCAAGCCAAGGGCCACACTATATAGGAAAGTACCTATATGATTATATAGGAGGGAATGTACTAGATAATTTTAAAGTAGCAGAAGGTACTTTGTACATATGTGATTATGTTTTTAAAGGTTACTACATGTGGCACATTACATTTCCAAAATCACTTAGAGGAATTGGGGCTGAAGCATTTATGAAAAGCCACCTAATAGAGGCTATTTTTAATGACTCATTGAAATACATAGGAGATTATGCATTTAGAGAATGTAGCCATTTGAGAGAAGTCTCCCTCCCTCAGTCTCTACTTAGTATAGGAAATGGCGCATTCATGGATTGTATCGAGTTAGAACGAATTTTTATCCCCGCATCTGTCTGCGAAATAGGCGAAAAACCTTTTGCTTACACCACAGGTAAGTATGGTTCTCAGATATTAGAATATATAAGCGTAGACCCAAATAATAAAGTCTACGACTCACGCTATGACTGCAATGCACTGATAGAGAGCGCGACAAACACTATAATTCAAGGCTCTAACAATACGGTTATCCCTCCAACAGTAACACATATAGGCGACTATGCTTTTAGTGGCTACGCTAAGGAACACATAGATATCCCCAATTCCGTAATATCTATAGGGGACCATGCATTTTATTGGAGTAAACTAAAACACATAAGGATTCCTGATTCTATAAAAAGCATAGGGGGGTTCTATGGGAGTAACAACCTAAAATCTATATATTTTGGTTCTTCAGTAGACACTATATCTGGATTCGGTGAATGTGGAATTCAATCACTCGTTTTGCCTGACAATATAAAATATATTGACGAATATTCATTTCAAGGCAATCCTCTCAGAACAATAACCATAAACAGAGGAGTAGACCTATCAGCCTCGGATATTTTTAGAGATATTCCAGACTCCGTATCCATATATTGCTATAAAAAGCCCAGCGAAGATAATATGGAATTGTCCGACGACACTTTCGATAAGAAAACTATGAGAGATGGTACTCTCTATGTTCCTTGCGGTACAGAACTAGAATATCGCCAAACGGAAGTATGGAAGAATTTCGTGAATATTATAGAATCATTGGAATTTAAGGTTGACATCAACACTACAACCGGCTATGGGTATGTCTCCGTATTAGAACCTTTCGAATGCGGAGTATATGACTATACAATCAAGGCCACACCGGATGAAGATTGCCGCTTTGTACGCTGGACGGACGGAGTGACGGAGAACCCCCGCCGCGTCACCCTAACACAAGACACAGCATTCTATGCCGAATTTGCCCCAATCATGTACAACCTCACAGTCCGTTCAAACGACGAGACAATGGGTACTGTATGCGGAGGAGGGGAATATAAACCAAATTCAGAAGTGACAATAGAAGCTCATGCCTATGACGGCTATCGTTTTATTAAATGGACAGACGGCATAACTGATAATCCGCGCAGTATTACCATCACACAAGATACAACTTTCTACGCCGAGTTTGCTCCAATAACGCATAAACTAACAGTCCTTTCAGACAATGAAAAAATGGGGACTGTAAGCGGAGGTGGAGAATATAAGTCTGACTCGACTGTGAGAATCGAGGCTCATGCCAACGAAGGTTTCCGCTTCACGCGCTGGAACGACAATATTACCGAGAATCCGCGCGACATCACGCTTTCGCAAGACAGCACATTTACAGCATATTTCGAATCTATTGATACTAAAGTCAATGAAACATCAGACGACGGTTTTGATGTCACCGTACAAGACAAAACTATATATGTACACAATTCAGATGGCAATGAGATACAAGTGACGGATATTACCGGACGCACCATCTATTCGGGTTACGACACGACAATCACAGTCCGCACGCCGGGAGTCTATATCGTCCGCTGCGGAGACCGCACAAAGAAGACAGTGGTAAGGTGACTTACCGCTAAACCCAAAAGGGTCATTAGAGAGTTTAACTAAATGCTCTAATAACCGGTTTGGGTTAAAGAACCCGATCTCCACGGAGGGTAGGGAAGGGAGATGATAATCTTTAAACCATTAATCATTATGAAGAAAAAAAACTTCAGAACATTAATTGTGTTGATAAGATTAATGTCCGTTGTCGGAGAGTTTTTGATAATATTCTCAAGAACGCCATTAATCATTTTTCAGATTAATGTTTCCTGACAACGGGAGAGCATCTCTGCCTCAAAAGAAGCTGATTGAATTAAGCTGAAACCCTTACGAGGGCAAACTTTCTGAGATTAGCTTCTCAGAGGCCGGAGTCCTGGCAGATAATCTGCCGGGACTCTTTTTTAATCACAACACAAACACTAAGGTACAAAAAACGTGGAGTGAAAACACCCCACGTTTTTTATATATGGCAATTTCTATCCTTACTCTTTCTTTGCCCTCAGGCTCATTATGCAGAGGTAGGCTATGATGGCTATGTACATCACGACACCGAGTATCTGGCCGCCGGAAGAGGCTTTCCACTCGCTCATCATGAAGTCAGCACCGAAGTAGGTCATCAGCGCGGAGACAACGCCCATCAGCGCACCGCCCGCTATGAAACCGGAGGCTATCAGAGTGCCGCGCTCCATGCGCGCATCGTTCAACGCCTTGTCCTTGCTGCGCGTGGAGACGAACCAGCTTACGAGACCGCCGACTACAAGGGGGACATTGAGCTGAAGCGGGATGAACATACCGAGCGCGAACGGCAGCACAGGCACTCCAAGCACATTGAGTATCAGCGCGAGTATCGCGCCCACGCCGTAGAGCAGCCACGGCGCACCCTGCCCCATCATGAGCGGCTCAATGACGGCCGCCATCGCATTGGCCTGCGGCGCGACAAGGGCATTCTCGCCCGTGAAGCCGTATGTCTTGTTCAGGATGATGATGACACCGCCCACTGTGGCCGCAGACACGAGTGTGCCGAGGAACTTCCAAGTCTCCTGCTTGGCCGGGGTAGTGCCTATCCAATAACCTATCTTCAAGTCGGTTATGAAGCCGCCAGCCATGGAGAGAGCCGTGCAGACCACACCGCCGATAATCATCGAGGCCACGATGCCGGTCGTTCCCTTCAAGCCCACGGCAACAAGCACAACAGAGGCGATGATGAGCGTCATGAGCGTCATGCCCGACACCGGGTTAGAACCCACGATGGCAATGGCGTTCGCCGCCACTGTCGTGAAGAGGAACGATATCACGGCGACTACAAGAAAGGCTATAATCGCCTGAAACAGATTGGGTATCACGCCTACATAGAAGAATACGAACACTATTATGAGCGCGGCGATGATGGATATGACGATGAACTTCATCGAGAGGTCGCGCTCAGTGCGCGGTACGGCTGTCGCGATGGCCTTGCCTTTGCCTCCGAACTCCTTGACTGCCAGTCCGGCAGCACCCTTAATCACTCCCCACGACTTGATAATGCCGATGACACCCGCCATGGCAATGCCGCCTATGCCGATGTTACGCGCATACTGTGAGAAAATCATGTCGGGATCCATCGCGCTCATCTCGCCAGTCATACCGAGCAGAGGTATCACGAAGAACCAGATGAAAACAGAGCCTGCACAAATTATAAGGCTGTATTTCAGTCCGATGATATAGCCGAGGCCAAGCACCGCCGCACCAGTATAGACCGACAGCGACATCTTGACTTTCTGCGCCACGGCCTCGCCCCAGCCCATCATGCGGGTAGAGAGCGTATCGCTCCACGTGCCGAACGTAGAGACGAGGAAGTCGTAAAGACCGCCGACAAGTCCGGCAAGTACAAGGGGTTTAGCCTGATTGCCTCCCTTCTCTCCGGAGACAAGCACCTGAGTGGTGGCCGTTGCCTCGGGGAAAGGATATTTCCCGTGCATGTCCGACACGAAGTATTTCCTGAACGGGATGAGGAACAGGATGCCGAGCACACCGCCGAGCAGCGAACTGAGGAACACCTGCATGAAACTTACCGTCATGTCCGGATACTTCGCCTGCAAGATATAAAGCGCAGGGAGTGTGAATATTGCCCCGGCTACAATCACGCCCGACGAAGAGCCGATGGACTGGATTATCACATTCTCGCCGAGGGCGTTCTTGCGCTTCGTGGCGTTAGATAAGCCGACCGCGATAATAGCGATAGGGATGGCCGCCTCGAACACCTGTCCCACTTTCAGCCCGAGATAAGCCGCAGCGGCAGAAAAGATGACCGCCATGATAAGCCCGAGAGAGACCGAACGGACGTTCACCTCCGGCACAACCCTGTCAGGCGGCAGTATGGGGACGTATTTTTCCCCCGGCTTCAGCTCCCGGTGCGCATTCTCTGGCAACTCAACCTGTTGTTTTTCTTCACTCATAGATTACTGATTAAGAAGTTATTAATTGGATTATTCATATTCTTAAAACGGCACTGAACCCGGATTGTCCGGCAGATGGAAACCGGCCTCCTCGGGCAAAGGCATAGCCGCGCTCATGTCCGACGGCATTGGCTGCATATTGGCGTGGGACGGAATATAGCCGTAGTCATTGGCCTTCGATGTGAACGTGGCGTTCTGGTCAATCTCCTCATTCTCATTCATAAAACGGGCATACTCACCCTTGAAACGGAGATCGACATCGCACGTCGCGCCGTTACGGTGCTTAGCTATGATTATCTGCGCCAAACCGCGCAGGTCCTTGCCCGTGTTCGGGTCTTCATATATCTTGTAATACTCCGGACGGTGGATGAATCATACCATGTCGGCATCCTGCTCTATCGCTCCGGACTCGCGGAGGTCGGAGAGCTGCGGCTTCTTGCCGTCGGCCGAATTGCCGTTGCCGGACGCTCCACGGCTCTCGAGGTTACGGTTCAGCTGCGACAGCGCGATAACCGGTATGTCGAGCTCCTTGGCCAGCCCTTTCAGCGAACGCGATATGGTGCTGACCTCCTGCTCACGGCTGTAGACAGTCATGCCCTGAGCGTTCATAAGTTGCAGATAGTCAATCACTATAATCTGTACGCCATGCTCGCGTACGAGCCGCCGCGCCTTTGTACGCAGTTCGAGGATGGAGAGCGAGGGGGAGTCATCGATGTATATCGGCGCACCCTCAAGCTCCTTTATCTTCACGTCGAGCTGCTTCCACTCGTAGTCCTCCAGCCGCCCGTTCTTAATCTTGTCCGCCGTAATCTGGCACACATTGACTATCAATCGGTTGACAAGCTGCACATCGCTCATCTCAAGGGAGAAGACCGCGCACGGTATCTTGTAGTCCACAGCCATGTTCTTCACCATCGACAACACGAACGCCGTCTTACCCATCGCCGGACGGGCGGCGATAATCACGAGGTCTGACTTCTGCCATCCGGAGGTCACCTTGTCGAGCGCATGGAAACCTGACGGCAGGCCGCTCAGTCCCTCCTTACGCGCCGCGGCGGCCTGTATGCGCTTGATGGCCGTGCGGATGACAGGGTCAATCTGCTGCACGTCGCGCTTCATGTTCCTCTGGCTTATCTCAAACACCTGACCTTCGGCCTCCTGCAACAATTCGTCCACATCTATCTTCTCGTCGAACGCCTTGGTCTGCACATCGGTAGTGACCCGGATGAGTTCACGCGCTATGTATTTCTGCGCTATGATACGTGCATGGTATTCGAGATGTGCCGCCGACACCACCTTTGCAGTCAATGTGGCGAGATAGTAAGCCCCGCCGACATCGTCAAGCGTCCCCTCCTTGCGCATCTCCTCCGTCACCGTGTAGAGGTCTACAGGGTCTTCGCGGGAGGCAAGCGACAGGATGGCGCGGAATATCTTCTCGTGCGCCTCCTTATAAAAACACTCGGGTTTG
>JADIMV010000056.1 GCA_017694515.1 Candidatus Aphodosoma intestinipullorum | reverse complement strand
AGGCAACTACCGAAAAAATCTCGGTAGTTCAAAAAGAGGGGGAAAGGAATGTAAACAGGGCTACCACATTTTACAACCTCGATGCCATCATCTCCGTAGGCTACCGCGTCAATTCCGTCCGCGCCACCCAGTTCCGTCAATGGTGTACTTACGTACTCCGCCAGTTCGCCATCAGAGGATATGTCATCGACAAAAAGCGTATGGAGAACGGTTCGTTTATCGGAAAGGATTACTTTGAGCATCTGCTGGCCGAAATCCGGGAGATACGGCTGAGCGAACGGCGCTTCTACCAGAAACTTACCGACATCTATGCCACGGCCATAGACTACAACAAAAGCGCACCTACGACGCGCCTGTTTTACAAAAAGGTGCAGAACAAGATGCACTATGCCGTGCATGGCCATACGGCGGCGGAGCTGATTGTCGAGCGTGCTGATGCCTCCAAAGAGCACATGGGACTGACCACATGGGAGAATGCTCCTGACGGGAAAATCGTAAAGCCGGACGTAAGCATAGCCAAGAATTATCTGAAAGAAACGGAGCTGGAAGATATGGGGCGGCTCGTCAACGCCGTGCTTGACATGGCGGAGCGTATGGCGAAACGTCACATCCCGATGACCATGGAAGATTGGGCAAAGCGCATAGACCTGATTCTTGAAGCCGGAGGCGATGCCGCGTTGGATAATGCCGGACGCATAACGGCTGAGTTCGCAAACCAATTTGCAGAGGCAGAATTTGAGAAATACCGCGTCATCCAGGACAAGAACTTCTCTTCCGACTTCGACCGTTTCACCTGCGACACCCCTCTAATGCTCGATTTTGTGCCGGAGGACTGAATAACCTTATCAGCATAGTGATACATCTGAGACCGTAATCATACAGCCTACAGCCGTCATATCCGGAATCACGGCTTATTGTGCCCGCCATACTCCCGGAACTCCTTCCATCCCCATCTCGAGACCTCTGCAAAACTCAGAACACCTCATTGTGTATCAAAAAGATACAAAGGGGAAAACGGGCTTTTGCAGAGGTCACATCTCCTGCACTTAATTGCAAATTAAGGTTAAAAATACGTACTCTCGCCTAAGCTGCTCCCAAGCCCCGCCGAAGCCGCGCCCTGACCGCAAGCAGCTCCTCTGCCGTATTTCAGTTCCCCCTGTCCTCACAATTTCCACGCTTTGCAGGTTAATCCCGACAAAAGGCAAAAAAAATTTTTCAATATTGTAGCGCGTGATACTTTTTTGCCTATCTTTGCATCCGTAGAGCCTCTGCGCTCTCAGGCGGAGAGCCGTGCAGAGTGCGCGGAACTGGAACAGGTGATACATTAACTATTAACTATACGATTATGAAAAAAACTTTCAGAAATTTGTTTTTGGCGGTGGGCGCATTCGCCCTTGCCGCAGTAGGCATGACCTCATGTGAACCTAAAGAAGATGAGGATAATACGCAGTGGGGTGATTATACGGTTGTAGGCGAATATCAAGGAGCAAAAGGTGAGGATGGCTCTAACTTGTATTTCATCACATTGGTTGACAACAACATTGAAACGACAGAAACATCCGCTTCTGGAGAAGGATATATGGCATCAATATGCTTCTACTCCTCATCGGCAAATGAACCTGCCGAAGGCACTTACAATGTGGATGAGTCATTGAGCGATAAAACCATACATCCGGGTGAAATAACACAGATGGGGCCAAGTGGTTCATACATAATAATCATCAAAGATGATATGACTGATATTGTCACCCTTGAGGATGGTACGATGGATCTTAAACGTGGAGATGACGGGAACTGGGAAGTACGCATGAACTTTACAGTTACAGAAGGTGAGACAACTGCTGCAGGAGAGAAAGTCGAGATAAATTATAAGGGTGCTATCACATTTGAGGATTATTCTAATCCTACTGAGCCGGAAGGTGATTATAGCAGTGAGCCGGCTACAGCCCCGGCAGAAGCCACATTTGCTACAGCAACTGCATTTCAACAGTATCAGGGCATGTGGGAGGTCCAGCTCAGCACAAGTGATTATTCCGTATTCGCGGATCTTTATATTATAGATTCATCGACTGATATAAATGGCCTTTTCGGTAGAGAATTTCAGATAACGGATTCAGAAGCAAACGGTACGGTATTGGCAAGTCCGGGAGCTATCCCCGTAGATGAAACTACATTGCAGCCGCAACCATCAATGTATGCGACTGGTTGTTCGTTTGACGGACAATATATCACAATGACTAATGTATATTATCTTGTTGGCGGCACAGTATCTATCGATGAGAGCGGTATTATTACTATAGATGCAAAATCATATAACAACCATGCCATAAAGGCTACATGTACTTCTGCTATAGCTCAGGGTCAGGCCGCTGCACCTGCAAAAGTGGCAGCAAAACCTGATGTACAGATAATACGTGCACATAAATCGGTAAAATGAGGACAGACTTACTGTCATGAGTAAAGTAATGTGGGGACGGATGCTAATATCTGTCCCCACATCATTTTATGTTAAAAATAGAATGAGAAGAAAGTCTCTATGTAGTATAAATTTGTACCTTTGCGGCGTAAATGTGCGGTAATGGCAACGCACCGCTGACAGGCAATACATTAACTATTAACTATACTACTATTATGAAAAAACTTTTCAAGAATTTGTTTTTGGCGGTGGGAGCGTTCGCCCTTGCCGCAACGGGCATGACCTCATGTAATGAAGAGGGCAGCGAGACATACGACACGAACTACGATGTGCAGGGCGCGTATTACAACATGAAATCCTTGGGGTATGAATCTAACGATTTTGTATTGAGCATAGTAGACAAAGACCTTGGGTTCAATGAAGAGGGTGTCCCGGTATCAGGGAGCGGCTATATGGTCAATATAGACATCGTCTCTTCCGCAGAAGGGGAACCCAATGAAGGCAATTATGCGATCGCCGCAGAAGGAGAAGAGTTTGCCGCAAACGGAATCATCTCAGAACAGGGAGGATATGCGGGTACATACGTAGCCAAAATAACGGATGGCTCATACTCGGAATCCGATGTCAGCCTGATAGAGGAAGGAAGTGTGACCCTCAAAAAGGAGGACGGCAACTGGATTATCACCACTGACTTCAAGCTTAACGATGGCTCCGACTTCAAACTGAATGTCAAGACTCCTATTGACTGGATAGATGTGATGGGAGGTGAAACCCCTGGCAACGACAGTACCGGGACTGAAATAGGTGACCCTGCATGGCCATACGAACCCCAAACCCCCACGACTTTGCAGATAGAATTTACACAAGCGAAGGCAGTGATCGGGGATAAGAATGAAATCCAGTTTACCCTGACATCAGCCAACGAAGAGGCAGTGATAGTTATTTTCCCGGCAGACCCCAGCAATCCTTACGGCAGATACGAAATGAGCGGCACGATGGCACAAGGCACTGTCCTTGCAAGTACGGGAGGAACGGCGACAGACACTGGTGCTGATATATATCCGAGCTATGTACTTACAGGAACATCGAACGGCGGATTTACAAATATATACTATCTGACTGAAGGCTCTGTAAATTATACGCAGAACTCTCTTCAGATAACCACCAAGTCTCATCATGGCTCTACCGTAGAGTGTGTGTACAGAAACAATATAACGCCGACACAGGGTGTTGCGGCAGAGAAAGTGGCTATGCGCAAGGCGCAGCCGATACTGAAAGCTAAACCTTTCATGGCAAGATAAGTATAACTCTTAGACCATAAAAAGGAGCGGCTGCATGGAGTTCCGATGCAGCCGCTCTTTTTATATACGGCAGAGGAGAAATTCACATTTGTCTCTGTACTTGACTTTCACTATCTTTGCACCCGCATTTTATTTAACAGTAGTATTATGAAAAAGGTAAAGAAGAGTGTTTTGGCGGCGGCTTGCGCCGTGGCTGTTGCGGTAGGGTTCACCGCGTGTGAGAAAAACGGTGAGGAAGGGCCGTTTGAGAACAAGTATCTCGCGTACGGCGCAGTCGTTGACCTCGAAGGTCAGAATTTGAACAGGTATTTTATTACGCTGAACGACACGACGGTGACGGCCGATGAGTTCGGTCAGGTGAACGGAGGCAACGGCATATCCGTGCAGCTCGAGTTCTTCTCTTCGGGCGAGAGTGAGCCGCAGACGGGCGAATACACCATCTCGGAGACCGCCACACCGGAAAATCCGGAGGACATGAAACTGAGAGCCGGGAATATCTCGACAGGGCTTTTCTATGGTGTGTTTGTCGTGAATATTACAGACGGACAGGTGTTCCAGGAAGACGACCCCTTTATTGCCGTATGCGGCGAAGACGAGTGTACGATGACCCTTGAGAAGAATGGGGACGAGTGGACTGTGACGGCAGACATCACACACCTTGACGGCACGACTCACGAGTATAAGTATGTCGGCCCGCTGGAGTTCGTCCCGGGGCAGTATAATTGATTATAGCCGCTCAATATAAGGGTTGGCTGACACATTAAGGGAGAAGGAGCGCAATGCTCTTCCTCCCTTTTCTTTTATTCGGGCTGCTGGCGGAGTGAAACGGCAAGCTTGTCGATGCGCGCGCCGTCCATGTCGACCACTTCTATGTGGAATATATCCCAGTCGAGGGTCTCGCCGCTCTGGGGTATGTGTTCGAGGGTCTCGAGGATGAGGCCGCCGATGGTGTTGTACGGGTATTGCTCGAAGAGGTCTTCGCGGCCGAAGTGTTCGAGGAAGTCGTAGAAAGGACACTGGCCGTCGATTAGCCAGCTGTCCATGTCGGCGCGCTTTATGATGTCCGGCTCTTCCTGCACGCTGTCAATCTCGCCTACGAGTCCGCGCATGATGTCCTTCATCGAGATGACACCCTGACAAGTGCCGAACTCATCGCATACAAGGGCATGGCTGACGCGGCTCTCCTTCATCTTCTCAAGTGCCTTGTAGACACTCATGTTCGAGGGGAAGTAGAGGGGCGAGGAGATGAGCGACGGGAGGTCTATGGGCTTGTCCGTGCCGAGACGCGGGACGAGGCTCTTGAGCGTGATGACTCCCTTTATGTTGTCGAGTGTGCGGTCGATGACCGGGTACATCTGGTAAAGGTCCTGCTCGAGGACGTGGAGTATCTCCTCCTTTGTCATCGATATGTCGAGCGATATGAGTTCGGAACGGTGGGTCATGAGAGCCTTGACCTTGAGGTCGCCGAGATGGAACACACGCTCCATGATGTCCTGTTCGACTTCCTGCACTGCCCCGCCGTCAGTACCTTCCTGTATGATGTTCTTGATTTCCTCTTCAGTCACCTTGTTCTCATTCTCTTTCAGCCCGAATGCGCGGAACATTAGAGCCGTGCTTTTGGAGAGTATCCACACGAGTGGTGCGGCTATGATGGAGAGGATGTTCATGGGGCGCGCCACGGCGAGGGACATACGTTCGGCCATGCTCATGCCGATGCGCTTGGGGAGCAGTTCGCCGAATATGAGCGTGAGGTATGTCACTATGATGACTATGAGCGTCTGCGCAAGGCCAGTGGCGATGGAGAGCGGTATGCCCCAGCTCTGGAGAATATAGCCGAAGTTGTCGGCCAGCGTCGCGCCGGAGTATATACCGGTGAGGATGCCGATGAGAGTGATGCCTATCTGTATGGTGGAGAGGAAACGGTCAGGCTCATTGGCGAGTTTGAGTGCTGTCTTGGCGGCCTTGTTGCCCTTTTTCGCGTCGGTCGAGAGGCTCGACTTGCGGGCTGAGATGAGCGCGACTTCGGACATGGCGAAGAGGCCGTTGAGGAGGATGAGGACAATGATAATTATAATTTCTTCCATTATGCGTATTCGATTGGTTTCCCGGATGCAAAGATAGTGAAAAAGCATGAGTTACGACAAGGCGGGAGGGCGGGTTTGCCCTTTTGTTTTCGGAGGGGCTTCGGGAGGGCTTCGGAGGGACTCCGTCGAGAGTACGTCTTTTTAACCTATTTTAGTAAGCAAGAAGAGTGTAGCGGATGGCGATTTGTAGGTATGTAGCAGGGCGATAATTCACTATTTTGCGGTATTGCCGGGGGATACGGGCGGCGATACCTTTGCAGCGCCAAAAGCAGAGGCGGGGCGGGAATGAAGATTGCCCAAAGGGGGAGAGGAAGGGAGCTGCTACAACGCGGAGTGGAATTTGAGAAGAAAAAACTATTAACCAAAATCATAAAAGCAATGAGGACAAGAGATTTTCTGGCGGCTGTGGCCTGCGCGGCCATGATGACCGCATGTAATGAGAACACAACGGACAATACGGGTGTGAATGTGAACGACGTGACCGGGGAGTACGCGGGTTACAGTGTGGCGAACAGCCAGTTTTTCACGGATATGGTCTCGGACAAGGAGACCGTGAATGTGGAGGCTGAGGGGGACGAGAGCGTGAAAGTGACGTATGTGTCGGGGATGTTCGGCGAGTTTACGCTCAGCGGCTGCACAGTGGCGAAAGACGGAAACGGTATGAAGATAACCGGCGAAGGCGTGACGCTGATGGGCATGGGCGAGGAGAAGAGCGAATACGCGGCCACGATAGAGGCTGCGATAGGAGCGAACAAGGCGACGGCGGAGTTCGCGTTTACCGTGCCGGACGTGATGGGCGGAACGACAATAAGGTTCGTGCAAGGCACGATGCCTGCGGCCCTCGGTGCGGCAGGCGACTATGAGGGCAGCCTCACGCTGTCGGTTTCCGGTTCGGAAATGGGGGGCGTGGACACGATAGGCTGCCATATCACAAGAGTGTCGGACGAGACGGTGAACATAGCCCTCGACGAGTTTGAGGCAATGGGCAGCATGATGTTCACACTGAACTGCGAGAATATCGGAGTTAGCGGGACAGACTGGAGCTATACGCTCAGCGGGGAGATTGACACGATGAGCGGCGAGACGGAGGTGACAGGAACGGTGAGCGGCACGGTTACGGACGGCAAGGCGGAAATCACGTTCACGTTCAGGCCGGGGGCAATGCCGATGGATGTAACGGCAGTGTTCAAGTCGTTTTAGATTGGTATGGTAAGTTTTTCCATGTGTGCGAGGTGTCCCGGGGATGACCCGGGCATCCGCCGCACGGGGAAAGGATAAGAGAGACATGAGGGCGAGAAGATATATGGCGATAGCAGCCTGCGCGGCGGCTGTGCTGCTGACGGGATGCGAGGGCATCATGAGCGGGCTGTATGACGAGCCGGACGTGGTGTCGGAATACGGCTTCACGGTGACGGAGACAACAATGAGCCACGGGACGATTTACATAAACTGTGCGGGATATACACACTGGGTGTACCTGAATTTCGAGGCGGAGACGGCGGACAGCGTGGATATAGTGGCGGGAATGGAGCCGCCGGCAGAGTGGGACCTGGCGGTACACCGCTATGACCCGAAGACGAACGGAGGGAGTGTGGCGATGACGGACGCGACAGACATTGATGATTACGTGGACGGAGGAGATGTCCCGGCGGACGGGGCGTTTGTGGCGGACGTGATGACGGACAGCGTAATAGCGACGGACATGAGCGGAATGATGGACGGAGTGATAGTGTACACGCAGGACTATTATAACACGGAGCTGGCGAAATGGCTCGACGTGGACACAAGCACGATGCCGCCGATATACACGAAGAACGACAATGTATTCGTACTGCGGACGCAAGACGGGCGTATGTACGCTCTACGACTGGAGAACTATATGGGCGGAGATAAAGGTACGACGAAGGGGTATATGACGATAGAGTACCGGAGCATGTAGGCGGGAAACAGGATTAGAGCAATGAGGAGCATAATGATTACAATGGTTGCGGCGGGGATGCTGCTGTGCGCAGCGCCGCTTATGGCCATGGAGGAGTATACCGTCAGGGGGAAAGTGACCGACCGCGAGGGAGAGCCGCTGACAGGGGCGACAGTAATGGTACGCGGCGATGAGGTCACGGGCGCAGTGACGGACACTACGGGGCATTACGAAGTGAGGCTTCCGGACGACAAGGAGCATACACTCGTAGTGCAGTATATAGGCTATATGACACAGTCACGCACGGTAAGGCCGGGCGGCAAGGGCAGGGAGGATTTCCGCCTGACGGAGAACAGCGTGGGGCTTGACCAAGTTGTCGTGACCGGGACGCGCACGCCCAAGACACTGATGGACGCGCCGATAGCGACGAAGGTCATAACGCTGGAAGAGATAAAGCGAGTGGACGCGACGAACGTCAGCGAGCTGCTGCAACAGGAGCTGCCGGGGCTGGAACTGTCGTTCTCCATGGGGCAGAACGTGACACTCAGCATGAGCGGTTTCGGGGGCAACTCGGTGCTGTTCCTTGTGGACGGCGAGAGGCTGGCGGGCGAGACACTCGACAATGTGGACTTCAGCCGCCTGAACTTGGACGACGTGGAGAGGATAGAGATAGTGAAGGGGGCGGCCTCGTCGCTGTACGGGTCGAACGCCGTGGGAGGTGTCATCAACATAATCACACGGCAGAGCAGCGAGCCGTGGAGCGTGAACCTGAATGCGCGGTACGGGGCGCACAACGAGTTCCGCACCGGAGGTACGGTAGGGTTCAATGTCGGGAGAGTGAGCAACACAATCAACACACAGTGGAGCGGCATAGACTCATACGCGATGAAGAACGAGGGCGACTTCGGCGACTATCAGGGCAACAGGACACTGAACGTGAAGGAGAGGCTGGTGTATACGCCTGTGGACGGTCTGAAACTGACGGCACGGGTGGGCTATTACCAGAGGGAACTGGACTACAGCGAATTAGTGAAGAACAGGTACAGAGACCTCAACGGAGGGCTGCGGGGAAACTGGGAGATAGACAAGAGGAGCAATCTCGAAGTGTCATACGCATACGACGAATACAACAAGAGCAACTACATGATGCAGTCGGGCAAGGATATACTGGACTATGTGAACACGCAGCACAATGTCAGGGCTCTGTATAACTGCACGTTCGCAGGGAAGCACACGCTGACGGTGGGAGGCGATTTCCTGAACGACTACCTTCTCTCATACCAGTTTGCCGAGGGAGACAATGTGCATCAGCAATATACGGCGGATGTGTTCGCGCAGTTCGACTGGACCGTGGTGAAGAACTTCAACATCATAGGCGGCGTGCGCTATGACTATTTCTCGGACAAGGATGTACACAGCGTGTCGCCCAAGCTGGGGCTGATGTACAAAATAGAGGATGCCACGGCGGGACACTACACGTTCAGAGGCTCATACGCGAAGGGCTTCCGTGCGCCGACGCTGAAGGAGATGTACATGAACTTCGACATGGCAAGCATATTCAACATATACGGCAACCCGAACCTGAAACCGGAGCAGAGCCATAACTTCTCGCTGTCGGCAGAGTGGTTCAAGAGCTATTTCAACCTGACTGCGACGGGGTATTTCAACATGGTGGACCAGAGCATCACCAACGTGTGGAGCGACGAACTGCACGGGATGGTGTACGACAATGCATCGCCGACACGCATGGCGGGGTTCGACGCGGTGTTCGCGATGCGTCTGCCGTGCGGGTTCGGCACGAAGGTGTCGTATGCATATACATACGAGTTCACAACGGACGGCTCGCCGCTGCTGACAAGCACCCGGCCCCATGCGCTTTCGGCGCGGGTGGAATACGGGCGCGACTGGAAGAACTACGGGTTCAACATTGCGCTGAGCGGGCGGTGGCTGTCGGCATATACCACGGCAACATACGCAGACGGCGGGTATGAGGAGTTAATCGAGACGGACTACCCGGGATATACCATCTGGAAACTGACGCTCTCGCAGAGCGTGTGGAGGGGGATAGATGTGAACATCGTGGTGGACAACCTGTTCAACTATGTGCCGAAGTACTATTACAACAATTCGCCCGTGACGAACGGCACAACGCTGGCGGCGGGAGTGTCGCTGAATATCGAGGAGATGGTGAAGGGGAAGTGAAAGGGGATATTATCTATACCCCTCCGTCGCTTCGCGACACCTCCCCTTAGAAAAGGGAGGACGGATGCAGAAACGTCAGTGATGATACGGTACGGATAGCCTGCGGCTTGGGAGGAGCTACGGCGAGAGTACGTGTTTTTAACCCAAAACGATCATTAGAACGTTTTGGGGGGAGTTTGCGAAAGCCGGTTTTTCACCAGATAGCCATTTGATATGCAACAGAGGATTTAGAGTTTTGCCTAAATCCACTTTTAGTAAACTATTTGGCTGCTTTCCAGTTTCTGGCGGTATCTTAATCCGCACTTTTCCTCGACATAGCCCGCTATGCCTTCGGGAAAGTGCCGTATTAATCTACTCACCATAAACATAGAAATCAGCTCAAATTCTAATGACCGTTTTGGGTTTAACTTTAATTTGTATATGCCGGACGGGCGGAAGCAGGAATAGTATGAGATGAAAATATAACCAGACAACACCAAGAATGAAAATGAAAAAGAAGAGATGGACAATCGGGCTGCTGTGTGTCGTGGCGATACTGGCAGCGTATGGGGCATGGAGCAAATGGTTCAGCCCCACGAGGATAGCGTTTGTGAACTATCAAGTGACCGAACTCGGGCAGATAGCCAAGGCGAATGACAACCAGTTCATCCGCATAGAGGAACTGCCTGTAGAGGAAATCGAAAAGGGAATCGGGAAGTATGACATGGCGTTTATCAACGGCATGGGCATACGCATCTCCGAGGCTCAGCGGAAAGCCGTGCAGGAGAGGGCTGACGCGGGTATGCCGATACTCGTGACGGCAGCCACTAATCCGGCGAACAACATCATGTCGTTGGACTCAACGGACTATGACAACATCATGATGTACCTGACGAACGGCGGGAGGGGGAACTACCGCAATATGCTCTCATACGTGCGCCGCGAGATAGACGGCAAGGCGGTGAAAGCCCCGAGGCCGGGCGACCCTGTGGAAAAGAGGTACTATATGCTCTACCATCCGGACATAGACCAGCCGGAGAATGAGGATATGGGGTTCAGTTCCGTGGCGGCATACGAGGAGTATCTGCGCAGCCACGGGCTGTACAGCGAGGATAAGCCGAGGGTTGTCATCACAGGTCAGATGGGTGACCCGACAGACCTCATAAGGCGGCTGGAGGAGACGGGCAACGTGGTCTACCCCGTGAGGTTCGCGAGGACGTTCTTACGTGGAGAGTATGTGGACTCGGTAAGGCCGTCGGCGGTCATCAACATGGCGCACGGGCGCATGGGCGACTATATGGTTGAGCTGTTGACAGAGAGAAACATCCCGCTTTTCGCTCCGCTGAACGTGAACAGGCTCGCGGAGGAGTGGGAGAACGACCCTATGGGGATGAGCGGCGGCTTCATGAGCCAGAGCATAGTGACACCGGAGATAGACGGCGCACTGAGGCCGATGGTGCTGTTCGGCAACTACACGGGAGAAGACGGGCTACAGTACCTGCACGCGATACCGGAGCGGTTAGACGTGTTCGTAGAGACTGTGAACAACTACATAAGCCTGCAAGAGAAGCCTAACGCGGAGAAGCGTGTGGTCATCTACTACTTCAAAGGACCAGGACAAAATGCGCTGACAGCAGGGGGGATGGAGGTAGTGCCTTCGCTTTACAATCTGCTTGCCCGTATGCGCGAAGAGGGGTATAATGTGACAGGATTGCCGTCTTCGGCAGAGGAGCTGAGAAGGATGATACAAGAGCGCGGCGCGGTGTTCGGCGGATATGCCGAGGGGGCGCAGGCGGAGTTCCTGACGAAGGCAGAGCCGGAGATAGTGACCAAAAGCCAATATGAGGCATGGGCACGGCAGAGCCTCGGCGAGGAGATGTACCGTGAGGCCGTAGAGAAGAACGGGGAGTTTCCGGGCGGATATATGGCAGTGAACGACAGTTGCTTAGGACTGGCACGGCTGAAGTTCGGCAATGTAGTGCTGATGCCGCAGCTGGCCGCAGGAAGCGGGAACAACGACTTCGAAGTGGTACACGGGACTAACGCCGCACCGCCGCACGCATACATTGCCGAATACCTGTGGGCGCAACATGGGTTCAAGGCTGACGCAATGATACACTTCGGGGCGCACGGCAGCTTAGAGTTCACGCCGAAAAAGCAGGTAGCCCTTTCGCGGCGCGACTGGCCGGACAGATTGGTCGGGGCAGTGCCACACCTTTATATATACACCATAGGGAATGTGGGCGAGGCCATGATGGCAAAACGCAGGTCGTACGCGGGGATACATTCCTACCTGACACCGCCGTTCATGGAGAGCGGAGTGAGAGACCAGTACAAAGAGCTGACAGAGAGGCTGAAAAGATATGACGACATAGCGGCAGCCGATGTGCCCGACAGCAGTGCGCTCAGGAGAGCATCGGTGGAGGTGAAGCGAGTGGCCGTCGAGATGGGTATGCACCGAGACCTCGGACTCGACAGCACGGCAGGAACGCCGTACAGCGAAGAGGAGATAGTCCGCATAGAGAACTTCGCCGAGGAGCTTGCCAATGAGAAGATTACGGGAGCGATGTACGTTATGGGCGAACCATACGATGAAGGGCATATACACAGCACAGTGATGGCCATGAGTACAGACCCTGTGGCGTACAGCGTCTATGCGCTCGACAAGCTGCGCGGACGCGCATCGGCAGATATGGAGAAACGCAAGGCTGCATTTACACGAAAATACATTACCCCCGCAAAGAGGCTCGTGGAGAGCCTGCTCAACGGACGGGAGACGGCGGACGACGAGACAGTGTGCCGCGTGGCAGGGATTACGCCGGAGGAACTTGCCGAAGCACGGGAGGTGTACCGCACCGCCTACGGGCGGGGAGACATGATGTCCATGATGATGGGCATGGCGGAGGAGATGCCCGTGCAGGCGGCTGTGGGGAGCAGGCAGATGAGCCTGAAAAAGAAGCCGGAGGGTGCGGATATGCACGCCATGATGAAGAAAATGGGCAAAGGCATGAGCCGCGAGGAGATGCTGAAGATGGCCAAGAAGATGGGTGCGGACGAGGAGGCTCTGAAGAGGATGGAGGCCGCCATGACTAAAGGCAGCGGCGACAGCAGCAATGCGGAAAAGACGCAGGGAGGAATGCCTCAGGCCATGAAAGCCATGATGGGAATGAAGAGAGAATATACCGCCGAGGAGAAAGAGTTTGCCTTGGCAGTCAATGAGATAGAACGGGCAGTGAAGAATGTCGAACGTTACCGCGAGGCATTGCTCGAAAGCCCGGAAGCTGAACTGGCGAGTGTGATGAACGGATTGGCGGGCGGCTATACTGTGCCGTCACCGGGGGGCGACCCTGTGGCGAACCCCAATGTATTGCCAACGGGACGCAACCTGTTCGCCATCAATGCCGAGGCAACACCAAGCGAGGCAGCATGGGAGAAAGGGAAACGGCTGGCGGAGAACACGATAGAGATGTACCGCCGCCGCCACAACGACAGCATCCCACGCAAGGTGAGCTATACGCTGTGGAGCAGCGAGTTCATTGAAACAGAAGGGGCTACGATTGCCCAGATACTCTATATGCTCGGAGTAGAGCCTATACGCGATGCGTTCGGGCGCGTCACAGACCTGCGCCTTATCCCGTCAGAGGAACTTGGCCGTCCGCGCATAGATGTCGTAGTGCAGACAAGCGGACAGCTGCGCGACATAGCCGCATCGCGCCTGTTCCTCATACAGAGGGCAGTAGGCATGGCGGCAGAGGCCAAGGACGCGGAGTTTGAAAACCAAGTGGCAGCCGGAGTAGTGGAGACAGAGCGTGTGCTCGTAGAGAAAGGGATGACCCCGAAAGAGGCACGCGAGGTGTCGCGCTACCGTGTGTTCGGCGGAGTGAACGGAGGCTACGGCACAGGAATACAGGGAATGGTACAGGCGGGAGACCGATGGGAGAGCGAGAAAGAGATTGCCGACGTGTATATGAACAACATGGGAGCGTACTACGGCAGCGAGAAAAACTGGGAGGAGGTGCGCCAGTCCGCTTTCGAGGCCGCACTGACGCGCACCGATGCCGTCGTACAGCCGCGCCAGAGCAACACGTGGGGCGCACTCAGCCTCGACCACGTGTATGAGTTCATGGGCGGCATGAACCTCGCAGTGCGCAACGTGACAGGCAAAGACCCCGACGCATACCTGAGCGACTACCGCAACCGCAACAATGTGCGTATGCAGGAGGTCAAGGAGGCCATGGGAGTGGAGAGCCGCACCACGATATTCAACCCGAACTACATACGCGAGAAGATGAAAGGCGATGCGGGCGATGCCGCCGCCATAGACGAGATAATACAGAATACCTACGGGTGGAACGTCATGAAGCCGCAGGCCATAGACGACGAGATGTGGGACAAGATATACGATGTGTATGTCAAAGACGCATACGGTCTCGGCGTGCAGCAGTTTTTCGAGGAGAAGAACCCGGCCGCGATGCAGGACATGACCGCCGTCATGATGGAGACCGCACGCAAGGGGCTATGGGATGCCACGGAGGAACAGTTGGCCGCGATAGCCGAACTACACACGGGGCTTGTCAACAAGTACAAGCCCGCCTGCTCAGGCATGGTCTGCGACAACGTCAAGCTCCGAGACTTCATATCATCGAAGACAGCAGATGCCGTATCGGCGGCGCAATACAGTGCCAATATACGCGATGTGCGCGAGGCAGTCATCGACAATGCGGACAAGGGCATGGTGATGAAAAGGGAGCAGCTCAGCACGGAAAACAGTGTCAAGACAAACACGCTGAGCAACACGATAATAGCCGTTGTGGCGATTGCCGTCCTCGTCTGCCTCGGAGTGTTCGTGCATCACCGCAGGAAAAACATGGAGTGAGGGCGGCGTATGGAGACGATAGTATTAGTGCTGATGATATTAGTCTGCTTCAGCTTCATGCTGAAACAGAGTTTCCGCAAGCTGCTATCCGTCGGGGTGATAGCCCTCGTGGCCGCGCTATTCACGGGGCTGATGTGGCCAGTGGCGATAGAGCAGTCGCGCAGCCAGATAGAGGCATGGCTCGCCAACCCGCAGCTGATGCTCGACACCTCGGTGGTGCTGAGCGTAGAGGTGGCGTTGCAGATGGCATTCTGCATCATGGCCGTGAACATACAGACCGAAGGGCATATAAAGAAATGGAGACTGACAGTGTATAAACTGCTGCGCTGGTTTCCCGGAGTACTGATATTCCCCGTGCTGTTCAGCGCACTGGTCTACGCCGTGTTCTCATTCCCGGGCTACAGTTTCCCTGCCGTAGCGTGGAGTCTTGCAGCCGCCGTGCTAATTATCATCCCTGCCGGCTCATGGCTTATACGGAAGACATTGCCGGAGAAGGAGATACGCCTCGAACTGCTTTTCATCGCGAATGCGCTAATCGGCATTTTCGGCATAGTGGCCACTGTCAACGGGCGCACGGCAGTGGAGGGCATAGCCGAAGTGCATTGGGGCGCATTGGCGGGCATAGCAGGGATGACACTCGGCGGACTGATTTCCGGCTGGATTTATTACTTAATCAAAAACAGATACATCAATAATAGACAAACAAAAAGATAACCATTATGAATTTCATATCAGACATATTGTTTTGGATTTCGGAGGGACTGCTTGTCCCCGTGATAGTTCTTCTCATATTGCTTTTTCTGCGGTCGCTGCTGCTCATAGGCAGTTTCTTCGGACAGTACCTGAACATACGCAAGTCGGGGCGTGCGCTACGGCTCAAAATAGAGGGGCTGACGGCGGACAGAGTGGATGAACTACAAGCGGAACTGCCGCAGAAAAACGTTTCGCTCGCCGCGAGATACCTGCGTGAGATATTGGCGCACAAGGATAGCCCTGCGCATATAGGCCGTCTGCTTGCCGACTTCGAGATAGAAGCAGACAAAGACCTCGCCTCATCGAAGACACTCACCAAGCTCGGCCCTATGCTCGGACTGATGGGTACGCTGATACCTATGGGGCCTGCGCTCGTGGGGCTGTCGACAGGCGACATATCGTCAATGGCATACAATATGCAGGTGGCATTCGCAACGACTGTCGTCGGGCTGTTCTCAAGTGCCGTAGGCTTCATGACCCAGCAGGTCAAAAACCGATGGTACATGCAGGATATGACAAACCTCGAATTCGTCGCCGAACTGTTGAACGCCAAGAAGGAGGGGTGAGAGATGAGACGCAGACGACTTATAGGCAAGGAGGAGGAGAGTGACCCGATGAGCGTGGTGGGCAACCTCTTCGATGTGGCGATGGTCTTTGCCGTGGCACTGATGGTCGCACTCGTCACGCGCTACGACATGACCGAGATGTTCAGCCAAGAGGATTTCACGATAGTGAAAAACCCCGGCAAAGAGAATATGGAAATCATATCCAAGGAGGGGCAGAGGATAAACCGCTATACCCCATCGGAAGACCAAGACAAGACATCTGGCAAGCGCGGGAGGAAAGTCGGCATAGCATACGAACTGGAAAACGGCGAGATAATCTATGTGCCGGAGTAAACCCCAAACGGTCATCAGAACGTTTTGGGGAGTTTGCGCAAGCCAGTTTTTCTCCAGATATCCATTTGATATGCAATAGAACATTTAGAGTTTTGCCTAAATCCACTTTTAGTAAACTATTTGGCTGCTTTCCGGTTTCTGGCGGTATCTTAATACGCACTTTTCCTCGACATAGCCCGCTATGCCTTCGGGAAAGTGTCGTATTAATCTACTCACCATAAACATAGAAATCAGCTCAAATTCTAACGACCGATTTGGGGTAAAGCAAACCGCGCAAAGCCACGGCACTACCGGACACAGTATAGTGCATGGTCTCTGTCAGAACCTACGCTATAATGTAATTTTTTCATTCTTCAGGTGGTCAGACTCCCGTATCGGCATAGAGCCGATGCGGGAGTTTTCTTATTCCACTACCCTACCTGCAACCGGCATCGCTCTTCAATTCAATAAGCCGAAGATATGTATGCGAATTGACCGTCTTGTCTTTTCGTTAAATAAACAACCGTTTTTTTTTTTGACAAATTGGCTTGAAAGAAAGGGTCTGACTCGGTATATTTAGGCAAACGAAAGGGGGGCAGCAGCATAGACTTTCCATCACATATAAGGAAAGCAGCATGTACCCGCGTTTGCGGTTTTTTCCGTACGCCATACGATTTTTCGCGTATGGGACTTGCCGCTAATGATTTTCAATCTAAAAGACGGATAACATGAAAATTTATCAGGATATGAAGGATGGGAAGAAAGTTAAAGCCATTAATCATTCTAAACTTGAATATAAAATGAGTCCTTCGGACAGCTATCAGAGTGTTAATCTTAACAGATACAAGTATATCGCAGAGGTCAGGCGGGGAAAATACGTACTGGTATTTACTCTGTCCGTGCTGTTTCTCCTGCTGTCCGTCCCGGCAGGAGCGCAGAACATCACACTACCCTATTTCAATGGATGGGAGGATGAAGTCGAGAACGCGCAATGGGTGATGAACAGCGGCATCAACGGCAGCGTGGCGAAAAACAGGTGGTACGTGTCAACGAAGGAACGGTTCGGCGGGGAGCATTCGCTGCTGATTTCGGATCTGAGCCTCACGCCGGACACCTCAGCCTCATATTCGAACAGTACGGTGAACATTGTGGCGGCGCGGACGTTCAACCTCCCGGCGGGGACATACGACCTGTCATTCGCATGGAAAGCGTACGGGGAGGTGGAATCAAATACTGACGGAGGATATAACAACAGAGACGGAATGTATGTAGCATGGATAAACGCTAATGAGGATATAGCCACTATCCTCGCACCCTCCCTGCCGTCATGGGCAACAACGAGTCATCCATACAGGGGAAGGTTCTTTTCGGAAAACACGACATGGAGGGTGGAACAAACCACAGTCACATCGCAGGGAGTGCCGATGATGCTGGCATTCCTATGGGTGAACAACGACCAGAACAGCATGATGGGTTCGGCATGTATCGACGATATACAAATATCGCGAAACAGTTGCGGCAAGCCCGATATAGAAAGCGATGTGGACATGGACAACATAAAGCTGACATGGGATGCAGAGCCTGGGGCAGTGTATGAAATCAAATACTCCGGAACTGGGGGAGTTTCTGACACGATACTGAATATAACGGGAGGCACGGTGACAATCAGCGGAGTAACGAAAGGAGTGTACAACATACAGTCGAGGGTAATCTGCAACGGGGATACGAGTATATGGTATCTGCACGACAATGTGCTTGTCAACGATACAGAGGGTCTTTGCATAGACTATATCAATTTAGAAGGCGAGGGAGTCACGTGCTACCTGAGCGACGAGGAGGAAAACCCGTTCAAGACGGTGGGGATAGACCGATACGGCATAGCCGGCGACCCGCCGAGGCATTGCGTCAATACAGACACGATGGAGTACGACCCACGCACGGGCGGCAAGCTGAGGGTTATCCCGGACGGAGAGTTCGTCTCCATACGCTTAGGCAACTGGAAGCTAGCGCAGTCGGAAGCGATAGAGTACACGATGGCATTAGACTCCGGGTCAAACGTAGTGTTAGTAATGAAGTATGCAGTGGTGCTCGAAGTGCCGTCAGGACATTCAGATGACCAGATGCCGAAGTTCCATCTGGAGTTTGTTGACGAGGATGGAAGAGTACTTGACCCCATGTGCGGGTCAATAGACTTCTATGCGTCATTTGACCTGCTGACAGAGGGATGGTATCAGGCAGATTTGGAGAGCTATGCCGCGCCAATAATATACAAGGACTGGACTACGATAGGAATAAGCCTTGCCGACTATGCGGCAGCTGGGGACAGGACAATAAAGATAAGGCTGTCAACGAACGACTGTACGCAGAGCGGGCATTTCGGATATGCCTATTTCACGCTCGGATGTACAAGCGGGAGCTTAGAGGGGCTGACGTGCGGAGATTTCAAGACGGACGAGATAACCGCACCGGAGGGGTTCAACTACCGGTGGTACAAGAAGTATGCACCAGACGAGGAGATTCCGGGCGCAGACCAGAGGACGCTGAAGATAAGCGACAACGACACGACGACTTACAGCTGCGACTGCATACTGAAAGAGAACCCGGGATGTTATTTCACACTGGACGCTGTACTGCAACCTCGTTTCCCGAAAGCGAAGTTCGAAGCGGTGTGGAGTCCAGAGGAGTGCAAGAACGCAGTGAGGCTCAACAACCTGAGCTATATAGAGACGCGGGCGGGAGTGTCGCCTGAGATGATAGAGGATTTCGAGTGGGATTTCGGGGACGGACGTACCTCGACAGAGAGACATCCGGTGGTGGATATGCCGGACGAAGGCGGCACACTGCACGTGACGCTGCGGGCGGGCATAGTGGACTGGATGTGCGAGGACGTGTGGGACACTACGATAACAGTACCGGCGGTAGGCGATGTGTGGGATACGACATTCGTCACTATATGCGAGGGAGGCAACCCGTATATCATAAACGGGGTTGCTTATAAGGAAGCGGGTGACCATGTGCTGCAACCTGTGAAGTCGTACGCGGGCTGCGACAGCACTCATGTGGTGAGAATCAGCGTAGTTGAACAGTACGAGACGGAGATGGACACGACGATATGCCACGGAGACACGCTGACCGTCGGGAGGAGCAACTTCACTTTTTCGGGCGACTTCACGACCAAATTAGAGTCAAGCGGCGGGTGCGACAGCGTAGTCCATGTGAAACTGACAGTGTTGCCGGAGGTGACGTTCAGCCTGACGACAGAGAACGCAACAGACGGGCCGAACTCAGGGCGGATAATGATAGCGGACACACTGCCGGGGACGTGGTACACGGTGAACGGCGAGCCAAACGGGCGATTAGATTCGCTGCCGGTGGGGGAATATACGATAGTGTGCTACAACGAGCTTGAGTGCGAGAGCGCACCACAGACGGTGGAGATAACGACGGAGTGTGCGGAGGTGGAGTTCGACAGCATAGGGAAGGTGTGCGGAGACGACGAGGCGTTCTATGTGCCTGTGGAGGTGACGGCGGGGAAGGTGTCGCATTATAACCTGAGGTGGGGTGAGAAGGCCACTGCGGCAGGATTTGCGGAAGTGGACAGCGTGACGGCGGAGAACGGCTATCTGAAAGTGATGCTGCCCGACAGCGTGAGGCCGGACAGATATGAAGCTGAAGTGGAGGTGGTAGACAGGACGTGCGGCGGGAAGAGCGTGACGCTGCCGTTCGAGGTGCTGTACCCTTCGAGCGTGATAAGGCAGAAGTGGAACAACGTGATGGCACTGACGAACGCGGAGTACAACGGCGGGTATGAGTTTACGGATTTCCAATGGTACAGGAATGGAGAGGCTGTAAACGGGGAGAACGGGTCGTACCTGTATTTAGGCGAAGGCGAGGCGTTCGAGGCGGGCGACGTATATAGTGCGGAGGTGACGAGGAGTGATGACGGAGTGCGTCTGATGACGTGCGGCATAGTAGCCGAAGCGCGGACGGATACATTCCCTTATCCGCAGTCAACGGCTGCGGGAGTGATGAGCCGCGTAAGGGTTGAGAATGTGCGCGGAGAGGTGACGGTAAGGCTGTGGGACGTGAGCGGGGTGTATTGCGGTGAGCAGCTTGTCGAGGAGGGAGACCCATACTTCACTACCCCAGCAAGGCAGGGAGTGTATGTGCTAAGGATAGGCGAGGGGGAGACGGCGAGAGTGTACAAGATAGTGACAAGGTAAGGAGAAGGTAGCCTGAAGCCAGTCCGAGAGTACGTGTTTTTAACATTGTTTTAGCGTCGAGATATATGACCGGTTTACTGTAATGTTTAATCTATAAAAAAAGCATGATTATGAAAAGAAAGATTCTTTGGTTCGCCATCTGTGCGCTGCTGACAGCGGCAGTTGAGGTGAACGCACAAGTGCGGCCTCCGATTTTCGAGGAGGATTTCGAGAGTGTACCATTAGGCGGAATACCCGACGGATGGGATAATGACAGTATAAAAGGAGGTTACCGATGGGAGGCGGCCAGAGGCGGTCTCGACGGTTCCGTGTGCATGATGTATAATGCAGATGGATATGAGAGCGGGATGTTCGCCATACTAAAGAGTGAACCAGTAAAATCACAAAGCGGATTAGTGGTCGAGTTCGACTATAAGCTGCCCGATGTGAACTTTGAGTTTTCACTGCTTGTGTCATACGACGGGGGAAAGACCATAGAGCGTGAGCCCGTGTATAATGTCAGTAGCGGAGTGAAAGGATGGGTACACGTGATGGAAGAGCTGCCGGAGTCACCGACAGGTGAAATTACGCTGTGCTTCTACGCGATGAGGAACTTATATAATATGGATACGGTTTTCCTCGATAATATAGTGGTAGACCGTGCACCGCAGTGCGCGATGATAGAGAGCGTAAGGGAGAAGGCTCTGACTGCATCGACAGCTACAATCACATGGACACTTTCAACGATAGGCAATGCATCGACAGCGGTGGATGTGCAGCTGATGCAGGACGGAGAATTGGTACGCGAATACAGGGCGGAGACAGGCGGTATGCCGGAACTGACGATAGAGAATCTCGGCATGAACGTGGAGTACACTGTCAGGCTGCGGCCAGACTGCGGAGCATTAGGCAAAGGAAGATGGTCGGACGATTTCACGTTCAGGACACAATGCGGAGCGGCCAAACTGCCAATCAATAAAGATTTCGAGGATGAGAACGATGTGTCATGCTGGACGGAAAAGCGAGATGACGGAGGCACGAGCATGAGTATCGCAGAGGTAGGACGGAACGGGAGCAAGGCGGTGAAAGTGAAAGGCAGTGAGGGTACAGTATTTGTCTTCACAGAAGCAATAAGCCATGCTGCAAACGATATGCAGATTTCGTTCTGGGCGTATAATTCCGATGACTATGGGAGCCACGAGATGAGCGTGGGGTTGCAGAGCGACATAACTCTGACGAGTACATATTCGGAACTGGCGAAGATAACTCTGGCGAACGGTGAGTGGCAGCGCGTGGTGCTACCTACGACGAAGAGCCTGCTGGGGAATAAGGATAATGTATACGCCGTAATATCGATAAGAGATTTTGTCGATTATGGAGAAGGAAAAGATCTGTATATAGATGATTTTAAGGTAGAAGAGGCACCGGATTGCATACTGCCTGAGAATGTGGGACTGAAAAGTACAGGCTCTACGGAGTTAGAGTTTGAATGGGACGGAGAGGCTGACCTTGAGGTGTACAATGTGAGAAGCGCGGGCGATACAGTCCTGCTCGGCGTGGCAAAAAAGAGTGACGGCATACTGTCAGGACTGACGGCAAGCACGGACTATTCACTGCGGTTCAAGAGCAAATGTTCGGAAACGGAGCGCAGCGAGTGGGGTCTGGACAGTATCAGTGTACGTACAACAGCAGAGAAAGTTGAGAAAATAGAGTGCGGTTTTGAGGACGGACTTCCTGCTGAGTGGGCGAATATCGGTTACCTGCAATATGGCACTATGTTAGAGTGGACGGTGACAGATGAGCAACATCACAGCGGCGACAGCGCACTTATGCTGGCACTGTCATACGGATATAACCTACAGCCAGTCAAACTGTCCCTGCCGCCGGTTGAAGTTACGGAAAAAGGTTACACGCTGAGCCTTTATATTTACAGAGACGAAATGTCAAATAGTGCCGTGCTGAACATCTATGCGAGCGACAAACCGGAGAGAGACGAAACGGCGCAACTGCTGGGTACGGTGAATGCGGCTTATACAGAAGAGCCTGCTGTCGCACAGGAGGGATGGTATGCGTATGAGTGGAACATCACGAAGCCGGGGCTGACGTATGTATTTATAGAAGGCACGCCAGGGTATGGGCCGCTGTATATAGACGATGTGTCATTAGATGTAAGCCCGGCGTGCCGCAGGCCGTCAGGCATAGCATTAACAGCGGGAGAGATAACAGACAAAGCGACTGTGACGTGGAGTGCCGGAGGCACAGAAACGGAGTGGGAGATCACATACTCATACGAGGGAATAGAAGAGCCTGTGACCGACAGGGTGACAGGTACACCACAGTATGAGATTACAGGTTTAGAGGGCAATACTGCATATACTCTGAATGTGTCAGTGAAAGCCGTCTGCGGCAGTGACGGCGAAAGCGAGGCGGCGACAGGCAGTTTCACATTCAGAACTGAATGCACCCCAATAGATGTGGTGAACGACATTTTCACGGAAGATTTCTCTACCGACACGAGATATTGCTGGGAGATCGTGAAGATGTCAGGATATGAATACAATGCGCCAGTCATAGAGGATGGGGCGGGTTATGCGTTGAAAGCCTCCTGCATTATAGCCATGCCAGAGTTCAACTATACGTCGCTGAAAGAATATAAGCTTACTTTCGAGTATACCGGTGCGGAAGATACCAAGCTGGAGGCAGGCGTGATAAACGACATGGCTTATCCAGATGAGACGTTCATCTCCATGAGGAGCATAGAGGGTCCTACTGAAAGCAGCAGCCAGTATACTGTGACATTTGAGGAGTATGACGGCGCGGGACGCTTGGCATTCAGATTCACGAACAATGCTTTTATAATATGGTACGCTTCCTATCTGAACAATATACGCCTGACACCGCTGAACCCGCCATGTCCGGACACGGAACTCGAACTCGGTCAGTACACGGCGAACAGCGCGGAGGTCGAGGCTCTGTCCACTGGCATAGATAAATTCGATTTCGAGTATGGAGAAGCAGGATTTACGCACGGAGAGGGAACAACACTGGAAGATCAACCGGCGAAAGTGACGCTGATCGGACTGTCACCAGACACGGAGTATGACGTATATGCCCGGTCGGTATGCGACAACGGAGAGGGCATCTGGAGCTTGAAACTAAGGTTCAGGACAAGATGTGGCGCATTTGAAGTAACGGAAGAGACCCCGTTTGAGGACGGATTCGAGGAAGGACTGAGCCGTTGTTGGGTCAGAGAGACAATATCAAACAGCGGCTGGTCTGCCGTGGAGACCGACGGATATAACAGCACGGCGCACAGCGGCACAGGTATCCTGTCATTGAACGGCAGTGTGGCGGACGAGACAGAGGCAGACCTGTACTATCCAATAGAGTTTAAGGCGGGAGAGAAATATGAGTTCGAATGCTGGTATTCGACAGCCGGCGACGCGACACTGGGTATATCACTGTGTGATGTTGTGGGCGACGCAGCACCCGAGATAGTGCGCAACGAGCAACTTAAGGAACTGGATCGCGGCGGGCAGATGAGGCCATCGCAATACGAGAGGCTCAACTTTGTGTTTGTCCCCAATGAAGATGCCGCATATCTTAGGATAAAGGGCAGTCTTGGAATGAATATCCTTGGCAATGGCATATATCTTGATGACGTGGCGGTGAGGAAAATATCGTGCGAGTATATCGATATGAATACGATACACGTCTTGGGACTGACGGATGTCTCAGCAAGGATAGAGTGGGGCGCGGTCTCGGCAGAGAGCTATAATGTGAAGATTGCCACAAAGGAGATAGACCCCGAGAGCGAAACTGGCGATGCATACGACGGCGCATCATCGGCAGGCAATGTGCATAACGCCACAGGACTTGTGATGGCTACGACGTACTATATCTATGTGCAGAGCGTATGCGGCGCGGACGGCAGTTCGGACTGGGTAGGACCTGTGACGTTCGAGACTATGTGTCCGGAAACAGACCTTGCGTTGGAGGATTTCGAAGAGGAAGGAGTATTGGATTGCTGGAGGCATGAAGGAGGCTCTGTCTCAGAATCAAGCGACACTGCATACAGCGGAGAGGCAAGTGTGCTTTTCGGGGGCGACGGTGTAACACGCCTGATGTCCCCAACGATAAGCGTCAGCCCGCTATCTGGATATATGGTGTCGTTACACGCATATACAGAAAGTATGGCTACATTGACGATAGGGGTAGTGCCTGACGCGGGCGAACCGGGCAACTATCTGCCGATAGTATCGGATGTACAGGTCAGCTATCAGGAAGGATGGAAAGAGGTGACTGCCTACTTCGACATACTCGGCGAAGAGGGTCTTGAAACATACGCTGCATCGAAGAACATAATCATCATCGCAGAAGGGAAAGTGTACATAGACGATGTATCACTGCAACCGATACCAGAGTGCAGGAAACCACAGAATGTCACTATCAACACGCTGACGGGTGATGAAGTAACGTTCACTTGGACAGCGGCGACAGGCGATACATACCGCGCCGTGCTGAAACAGGGCGAAGAGACAGTGAAGGAGCTGACAGAAAATGTCGTGAGTCCGCTGACCATAGACGGACTGACTCCGGCAGAGAGTTATACACTCGAAATGACAAGCGTATGCGCGGGAGGGAATGAGAGCGAGGCGACAACCGTGGAGTTTAACACACAGACAGTATATTCGTTCCCATATTACAATAATTTCGACGGTGTTGCAGTCGGGAACACACTACCTACAAACTGGACGAACGTGATAAAGGAAGGTATTAACGCCAATGTACCTGAAAACAACTGGATTGTAGGAGTGGAAGAGGATAACGGGACACCATCGCTAATGTACCGGAGCACGGCAAGCTCTGTATCGTTTAACGATGATGACCCGACGGCAAGCATAGTACAGTCACCTATAATAGACCTGACAGAGGCTGAGGAGGCACAGCTGTCATTCAGCTTTTTAGCCGGAGAACCCATAGATGTGCTACTGTCGACCGATGGAGGAAGGAGTTTTGATATAAAACTGTGCAAGGATATTGCATCAGAATATTCAACTGTCAGATATTCATATATATGGACTGATGTGTCGTTCGACATCTCGCAGTACTGCGGGCAGGAGGTAGTTATCGGAATAAGAGCCGCCGGTCAGAGTGCCGCTTTCATAGTGGAGACTTACATAGACAACTTCAGCATAGCACCGAAGAATGAGTGTAGCGTTCCACAGGGGTTCAAGGCGACAGTGCCGTCGGTGCTGAGCGGCGCGGTGGAACTGTCGGTCGAGAATGTGCCAACTGAGCAGTGGCAAGTCATGATAGGAGAACCGGGCTTTGATCCGAATAAAGGCGGACTGGATACGCTGACATTCATGGAGAAGACAAACATGGTTACGAACCTTGCGGAAGAGCAGGCGTACGACGCATACGCACGTTCGGTATGCAGTGTAGGGATGTACAGCTTGTGGGCAGGCCCGATAGCGTTCGTTACGAACGGGCCGGCGGAGGCACCGTGCGGCACGCTGTCTGCGCCGTACAGCGAGGATTTTGACAGCGGGGAGGCAGGATGCTGGTGGAGCATGGCAGCATCGGTCGAATATCCATGGGAGCATTTTACGGAGAACGGCGGCAACGGGGTGATGAAGTTCAACTCACGCGACAACGCGCTGAACAGCATGGACATACTCTATTCGCCGACAATAAGCGTCGCGGAGGCGGGCTACTCCATGAGCATAGACTATATTGACCCGGAGGGCGGCGCGGTCAGCATATACCTTTCGGAAGACGGAGGCAAGACATACTGCGACACGCTTGTCAATAAAGCCACGGGAATCACGATGTGGCAAACGGCGTTTGCAGAACTTGACGAGTATGTCGGCAAAGAAATCGTACTTGCAATAGCAGGGGTCAGCAACTACAGCCTGAAAGACGGCGCATATATCTATGTGGACAACTTCAGGGTAGGCAAGACCGTGGAGAAGACGCTGAGAGACACATCGTGCTACGAAAGCGCATACGACGCATACGGATTCATGATACCGTCAGGCGGACTGTCATACGGAGAGAACAGACTGACGCGAGTGGCCTTGAGCGGCAGCGAAGAGCCGGACACGCTGTATAACCTTACAGTGTATGTGCCGAATACGGACTATTACATAGAAGATGTCTATGTGAAGGGCGAACCGTACACCGGACACGGATTCACAGACCTGAATGTCGAATATCCAGAGTATTTCGCCTACGGGACTTCAAAGTCCTGCGGATGCGACTCCGTGACGCACCTGCTGCTTTCGGAGGTAGTGCTGGAAGAAGAGATATACGACAGCATCTGCGAGGGCGACACATACACGTTCTGCGGCGAGGAAAAGAACGTCAGCGGGACATACACGTGCGAAGAGACCGTGGAAGGCGACAGGACGTTCACCACGACGCTGCACCTCACCGTGCTGCCGTCAGTGATAGAGAGGAAAGATACGGTGTGCGAGGCTGACCTGCCGTATGTATTCGGGGAACAGACATTGACGGAGACGGGCGTATATGAGAAAGACAGCACATACGCCAACGGCTGCGGCTGCACAGTGCGCTTAGACCTCCTCGTCGTGAAATTAGAGGAGCGGATAGACACCGTCATCTGTCAAGGGAGCTATGTGGAGATAGACGGAGTACGCTACTCGACAGAGGGCGAACACCGCATACAGCAGCCTATGCTCGGAGGATGCGGGCGGACGCTCATACTCGACATAAAGCTCACACCGGCGGACACTGTCACTTACTACACTGTGGCCTGCGAAGGCAAGCCAATCTATGACCCGGGATTCGCAGGGACTATGGTGTACAACGACACTGTCCTCTACCGTACGGACAAGACGGCGGGCGGCTGCGACTCAGTGACGAAACTTGTGGCCGAGTATCACGAGACTGTGGAGGTGTTCGACACAGTGAATACGGCAGAAAATGTGTACCGCTATGACGGTCAGGACCTCGTCACCCCGGGCGATTACGAGTCGAAAGGTCTGACAGCAGACGGCTGCGACAGCATACACCATCTGCACCTGACCTTCACGACAGGCATAGAGGGAGCGGAAGTGCTTAACCTCGTCATCGCGCCCAACCCGACGCGGACGGGCATCACGGCATACGCCGAAGGCCCGTGGACGGAGGCTGACGTGGAGGAGGGTCTGACACTCGAGATACTCGACGCTGCCGGCAGACGTATCCGCATGGAGACGGTGAGAAGAGTGCCGATAGCGATTGACGGCCTGAATGTCAGCGGAATGTACATAGTCCGCATCACAGGCAAGGACGGCACTACCTATACAGGCAGGCTCATTGTCAAATAAAGGATGAATGAAAGAAGGACACCTGCATGTTCCAGTACAATCAAAAAGGCTGGAAGACATGCAGGTGTCTTTTATAAGACAAAATCTAATAACGCGATAAAAATGAGAAGAGGATTGAAGTATGTATTGGCACTATTGCTGACAGTGTGCGCTGCGGCGACAGCAGCCGGGCAGAACGACACATATCCGTACCACTGCACGTTCGAGACGGACACGGCAGGATGGGTGTTCAAGAGAGTCGGCTCGCTGTCGCCATCGGAATGGTGCTGGGGAACGGCGGACAAGAACAGCGGAGAGAAAAGCATCTACATCTCGGCAGACGGAGGATCGACGGCAGGCTATGCCAACCGCGCGGACGGATATTATGTAGTGGCGTACAGGGAGTTTACGGGACTGACCGCCGGGAGATATGACCTGATGTTCGACTGCAAGGCCGGCGGCAGGGAAGACGACAAGGGCGTAATGCGCGACGGGCTGAGAGTGGCATGGATACCCTCGTCAGGCACAGTGCCTACGGCGGGATTCGGAACGGCACTACCCTCATATATGAGTACCTATAAGTTCATGGACTATATGGGGCGGGAGACGTTTTACGACATGACGTGGGAGAACATTACCGGTGCGGTCACGGTACAGCCCGGCGAGACAGCCTACCGCCTTGTGTTCTTCTGGCAGGCTTCGGGCAGCGACGTGCGGAATCCCGGCGCGTGCATAGACAATGTGCAACTCGGGCCGCAAAACAGCAGCGGCTGCGCAGAGAAGCCAGACAATATCAAAACGGAACGGGATGTGGCTTCCGGCGACATAGTAATAACATGGGACGGGAATGCAGATGAGTATGAACTCAGATACCGCCCGACAGCAGGTGTCAACTTACAGTCCGAAGAGACGATTGTCACAGGACTTACGGCCAATTCGTATACGGTGACACTACGTGATATAGAGGACGGGGCTTATACGGTTTCAGTACGCAGCATCTGCGGCGGTGACACGAGCGTATGGACAGAGCAGCCCAATATGTTCATCTATGACGCGACGGCCTATTGCCTCGATTATCTGAATTTCCATTCTGATGACACCGAGTGCACTTACGGGGCGTTTGCCAATCCGTATGCCAATGTCGCAGTCCGTGATATGGGCTATGGGTCGAAGAACAGCCTACATACGGTTCATTTCCTGCAAAATGAGTATGACCCAATCACGAACTACCAGCTGAAGACTGTCCCTGAAGATGCGATAGCCTCCGTGAGGATAGGCGGATGGAAGGAGGGCGACGCCATGTCGAGCTCCATCACGTACAGGTATACAGTGACTGAAGATGCCGATGTGCTGAAGCTGCGCTATGCAGCGGTACTGGAGTATGCCGATCATCATCCGGCCGAAGGGCAGACGCGCATCATAGTGGAGATACTCGATGCGGAGACAGACACCCTCATTTCGCCATGCACCTATTCGGACTTCAATGCCAAGAATGTAGATGTGGACAATGTTCGCGGATGGAACAGAATTGAAGTAGCCGACGTGCAACCGGGATATGTATCAGACGCTACGGCGGTGTTCTGGTGCGACTGGACAACAATCGGCATAAACCTACAGGAGTATGTAGGCAGGACATTCAACATCAGGATTACCCTCAAAGCCTGCGAAGTGGATTACCATTTCGCGTATGCCTATTTCACACTCGACTGCGGCAAGGGGGAGATAGAAGGCGTGTCGTGCGGAGAGCATCCGGAGGCTTTCCATGTGCCGGAAGGATTCCTGTACCGATGGTATGAGGAGAAGAACCCGGAAGTGACAATCAGCACGGCAGATTCACTGCTCATAGCGCCGGACGACACAGTGAACTACGCCGTTGACCTCATTTTCCCGGAGAACGAGGAGTGCTATTTCACGCTGCGCGCTTCGGCACTACCGCGTGAACCGATAGCGGGGATGGATTATGAAATAGGATATGAGGAGTGTCATAGCGTAGTGAAACTAAAGAACCTGAGCCGTATTTTCGGCTTCTGGGAGGGTGACACGATAGAGACGGGCGAGAAGTGCGCCGTTCACGAGTGGGATTTCGGCGAGTACGGCACTTCCACGGCCTTTGAGCCAGAGATAACCGTCCCGGCGGAAGGGGACACATTCTCGGTGCGCCTCACCGCATCGATAGACGAAAATCATGTATGCACTGACACGAAAGAGTTCACGGTCTATGTGCCATCCATAATCGAAAACACTACAGTGCTGTCATATTACATCTGCGAGGGGGCAATGGTGACACATGACGGAACGGACTACACGGAGACCACATACGAGGTGTTCGACTATGTGAGCAACAGGACAGGTTGCGACAGCACGGTTGTCCTCGACATAAGGGCATTGGTCACCGACACAGTGCCAGATGGCGACACGGTATGCACTGAGGAACTGCCTGTACTGTTCCACGGAGAGGAACTGACGGAGACGGGACATTACGAGTATGTGGTGGGCAGCTCATTGGGCTGCGACTCGATAGTCTATACGATGGATCTGCTCGTCAACCAATCGCTTGTGATGGCTCTTGACGCAGGGGATGTCGAGGTGTGCGCCGACGATGAGGAGTACATGATAGGCTTCGAGGTCTACGAAGGTGTGGCGACGGATTACAACATAATGTACGGGGCAGATGCAGAGGCCGCCGGTTTTGTGCAGGGGGAAGTACGCACTGTGGAGGAAACGGGCTCTGTCACTGTGGAGATGCCGGAGGGTATCAGGCCAGGGAGATACAGCTGCGATGTCGTGTTCTACAACAGCGACTGCGGCAATGAGACTTTCCCGCTCACGCTCGAGGTGCTTTATCCGTCAAGTGTCATCGCACAGCGGTGGAACGATGTGCTTGGGCTAAAGAACAGCGACTATAACGGCGGTTATGAGTTTACATCATATCAATGGTATAAGGACGGTGCGCCTCTCGACGGGGAAGTGCGGCCTACGCTCTACGCCCCAGAGGGGCTTGACACCGCCGGGCGTTACAGGATGCTGCTGCGGCGTGCGGACGACGGGGTGGAACAGTACACGTGTGATGTTATTCCTATACACTATGAGGAAAGGAGTATGGAGGTCGTCCCGACTGTGGCTTTCGGAGGAGGCAGCATTGAAGTCAAAAGCAGCCACTCGGCACACGGACGGCTATACGGGGCGGACGGGCGGCTCGTGGCCGAGTATGACATAGCGGAGGGAGTGACGCGGCTCTCTGTGCCGCCAGCCGAAGGTATTTATGTCCTGCAAATATGCTATGCGGACGGACGGAGCGAGAGTCAAAAGATAACCGTTGTACGCAGGTAAGATAATTGGCGATGCCGATTACGGGAAGACCCTGACAGAAAGAGATCTTCTGCCAGGGTCTTCAGTTTGTGAATGGCCGTGATGCTTTCGGGAGTTATTTGCCGAAGTAGCGTTTGTAGAGACCTTCGAAGCCTTTGCCGTGGCGTGCTTCGTCTTTGGCCATCTCGTGTACCGTGTCATGTATGGCATCCCAGTTGGCGGCTTTCGCGTTGCGGGCTATGCGCATCTTGTCTTCGCAAGCACCGCACTCAGCGTTCATCCTCTTCTCGAGGTTGGTCTTGGTGTCCCAGACCATGTCGCCGAGGAGTTCGGCGAATTTGGCGCAGTGCTCGGCCTCTTCCCATGCGTAACGCTTGAATGCCTCGGCTATCTCGGGATAGCCCTCGCGGTCGGCCTGACGGCTCATTGCGAGGTACATGCCAACCTCAGTGGCCTCACCCATGAAGTGTGCGTTCAAATCCTTTATCATTTCCTCGGATGTGCCTTTCGCCACACCGATCTCATGCTCTGTCACAAAGTTGAGCGAATCGCTCTCTACCAGTTCCTTGAACTTCGAACCCGGCTGCTTGCACTGCGGGCAGAACTCCGGCGCCTTGTCTCCTTCGTAGACATAGCCGCACACTGTACAGATAAACTTCTTCATAATCTCAGAAAATTAGTTAGTGAATAAATAATCGCTTAATATCATAATCATGAGTAGCCGCAGTCAGACTGCGGTTTCACGTCACAAAGTTAGGCAAAAAGCGCCAACCCGCACACTCAAGAGCCGATTAATTTCATCAATCATACGATAGACGATATCTATCACGATGCTTGTACAGAGAGAAAATCACAGGTTCGTCCCGGCCAGAAGAGAACGAGCGGTCAGGGAGGGTCTTCGGTGAGGCTTCGGAGGAACTTCGGTGAGAGTACGTGTTTTTAACCTATTTTAAGGACAGACCGCAAGGAAAAGTAAGGCTGTGAATGCGTGGCTGAGGGGTCATTAAATGACAATTAAATGGAATAGGCTACATGAGATTGTCAGAATTTTCCGTACCTTTGCTGCTGTGCTGGCATTAGAAACTGTTTTGATTTTCCACAAACACAGTTTTTGCAGCTATACAGAAAAGGATGAGTATTTGATATGATATGTTTTCGTCTATGGATTGTGCGCCCCGCCGGCCCTATTCCGCCCTCATGCCCTTGAAATAGCCCGCTATTACTGCGGGCATGAGAACAGAATATGTCTCAACGGTGCATCCCAATCCATATAGACGGTAAAATCAAAACAGTTTCTTAGGATACAAAGGTCGGTTCAGCGAATGCAGTCAAGTAAATTTGCCGCTGATGTGTCTGACTTACGTTATCTTAGCAGGCAGTGACGCAATAGCAGCATTGGCGGGACTGCCATTCAGGGAGAGGCTCTATGCTGTAGCCGAAAGTTGCATCCTGTCCATACATACATTGTGTAATATAAACAGATTCATATAATGTCATTTCTCGAAGTAAAGGAGGTTTCAAAACAGTATGTCGGGCATCTGGCTCTCGACAGAGTGTCCATCTCTGTGGACGAGGGGAGGATATTCGGACTGCTCGGCCCTAACGGGGCAGGCAAGACTACACTCATACGCATAATCAACGCGATAACTATGCCGGACAGCGGGGAGGTGCTTATCGACGGACACCGGCTGACGCTGGCCGACACATCGGTCATCGGCTATCTGCCTGAGGAGCGCGGGCTTTACAAGAAGATGAAGGTGGGGGAACAGGCCCTTTACCTGTGCCGCCTTAAAGGAATGTCGAAAGCCGATGCACTGCGCGGCCTGCGCCACTGGTTCGAGAGGTTCGAGATTCAGGGATGGTGGGACAAGAAAGTGGAGGAACTATCGAAAGGCATGGCGCAGAAGGTGCAGTTCATAACCACAGTGCTGCACCGCCCGAGGCTGCTCATTTTCGATGAGCCGTTCAGCGGCTTCGACCCCGTGAACGCGGAGCTGCTCAAACGCGAGATACTCAAACTGCGGGACGAGGGGGCTACCATCATATTCTCGACGCACAATATGGACTCCGTGGAACGGCTGTGCGACGACATCGCGCTGATAAACCACGCCAAGGTGGTTCTCTCAGGGCCTATATCAGACATACGCGCCCGCTATCGCGAACATATATACAGGGCTGTCGTGAGTGCGAAATCAGTCGCGCCAGACCCCGCGCTGTTCTCTGTCCTTTCATCGGAGAGCAAGGCCGACGGGCTGCATCTGTCCGTGAAAGTCAATGAGGGGACAGATGCCAACAGCCTGCTTACGTCCCTGATGGCGTGCGGCGAGATAGTGTCTTTCGAGGAGACTCTGCCCTCGATGAATGACATATTCATCCGCACTGTGAGCGGCGGAGAGGCATGATAGCGTGAGGGTATTGCCCGGTTTCTGAAGATAGACTGAATAAGAGATAAGACCCTGCCGATACTTGATATTCATCGGCAGGGTCTCCTATTTCTTTAAACGGCGACATTATTCCTCCGCATTGTTTCCGGAGGAAGCCAAATCGCTTTCGGAGAAGTCCAAGGTCAGCGTGGATTTGATGTTGTCGCGTATGTCCTTGTCCACTTTCGGGGTCAATTCAGGCTCGCGCTTGCGGTAGTAGTATATTATGCCGCACTGACGGCACGCCATGTAACGTTCGTAGGGCAGAAGGCCAGCGTAGTGCGCCTCGACGGAATCCCAAATCTCCTTTATGAGTTCATCAATCCTGTCACGCATGGAGGCGACGTTCTGCAATGTGCGCGCCGTGCTCTGCTGGCGTATTTTCTGGGAAACCTTGCTCTCCTTGAAGATGTCGTAGTACACCTGTACCTTGGCGATATTGGGGTTCTGCAGCCGTATGCCTCCCTGATTGACGCGCTCCAGCTCGCCGTCTATGATGTTCTGCCCCCATTCAAGTACGGAGGTCTCACTGGTGAGGTCAGGCACTGTATTGTCATCGGGACTGAGTTTGTAGAGGAGCTTGTGTTCTTTCTTTATCTCGTTTCTTATGACAGCAAGGTTCAGCACCTGTATGAAGTGAGATATGTACATACGGGCGTTCCGGATGTTGGTCTGGTATTTGCGGCTGTCGGCCACCTGCGCCTCAAAGGCGGAGTTATAGAGCTGTACAAGGTTCTTGAACAGCGGCAGCTGTGTCTTGGCCTCGTTGAGAAGGCGGAACGGTACGGGTATCTCGTTCATGTCCATCTGCTCAAGCTCTATGGCCTTTTCCAGAGACTTTATGCGTGCCTGGTCGGTCTTTGGCAGTCTTCTGTATGGCATTGCGGATTACTTTCTTCTTTATAAAGTCGTGTTTTAGTATATGTTACCGTCTATATATGCGGTCAGCACGTCATTCTGTCCGGCCCATAAGGCTGCGGGCAAACTCAACGAACGGGGCTTTCTCAGCATCGTCCTTATCCGTGATGCGCGACAGAGCCTGCATGGCCCTGCTGTAGTACTCCTCCATCGCATCAGCACAAACCTTCGGCATATCAAGGCTGTCATATATCGCCGTCACGGCAGCTATCTTCTCTTCCGCCGGGATGCCGCCGTTTTTCAGCAGCTGGCAAATGGTCTGCCGTTGCGAGACAGAGCCGTTTTTCAGCGCGTTGATTAGCAGGAACGTGCGTTTACCGCAAAGGATGTCGCCGCCTATCTTCTTGCCGAACGTGCGCTCGTCGCCGTACACGTCGAGATAGTCGTCACGGAGCTGGAACGCTATGCCTATTGCTATGCCGAAATCGTAGAGCGCATCGGCATCATCGGCCGGCGCATCGGCCAAAATCGCGCCGAGTTTAAGGCTTCCGGCGAGAAGTACCGCCGTTTTCAGACGTATCATCCTGTAGTATTCCTCTATCGTCACATCGTCCCGCCGCTCGAAATCGACATCGTACTGCTGTCCCTCGCACACCTCTATCGCCGTGCGCGAAAAGAGCGAGAGCGCGGCGGGCAGCTTGTCAGCAGGAACGTTTTCGAGGAACTGGTACGCTTTAATCATCATCGCGTCGCCTGAGAGTATCGCAGTGTTCACATCCCATTTCTTATGTACCGTCATGCGCTTGCGGCGGGTGTCCGCATTGTCCATCACATCATCGTGCAGCAGTGTGAAGTTGTGGAACACCTCTATCGCCGTGGCAGGCATCAGTGCCTTTTCCACATCGCCCCCGAAAAGACGGCAGGCCATCAGCACGAGAGTCGGGCGTATGCGTTTCCCTCCGGCTTCGAGAGTGTACGCTATCGGGTCGTAGAGATTATGCGGCTCAATGTCCCAACCGATGGATTCAAAGTGCCTGTTTATCAGTTCATGTATATCCATAGTCCCAATGTGTTTCTGTTTTGCGAAAGTACTATATTTTCCCGGCCTGTGCAACACATTCGCAGACGCAGCCCAAGTTATTTCAGCAAACTGTATGTCAGAACTCGTTCTCTATGATTTCGGTCATCACCTCCTTCATGTCAAGCCCTGCGGCACGTACCTGCTGAGGAATGAAGCTCGTTGAGGTCATTCCGGGCGTAGTATTGACTTCCAGCAAGTTAATTGTACCATCGGCGGATATTATGTAGTCTACGCGGATGATGCCTTTCGCCCCGACAAGGCTGTATATGCGGGCTGTAGTGGCCTGCACCTCACGGGTGAGCTCATCGCTGACGCGGGCGGGGGTTATCTCCTGCACCTGCCCATTGTATTTCGCGTCGTAGTCGAAGAACTCATTGTCAGTAACCACCTCTGTTATAGGGAATATGCGCGTGGCGGTCTTCGTGCGGTACATACCGCTCGTCACCTCTGTGCCCTGTATAAAGGCCTCTATCATCACCTCGTCGCCCTCGGCGAACGCCTTGTCTATGGCAGTCTGCACCTCCTCTTCGGACTTCACTTTCGTTATGCCGAAGCTACTGCCGCCCACGCTCGGCTTGACGAAACAGGGGTAGCCGATGCGGCGGGTGACCTCTTTCGCGCTTATCGTCTCGCCACGGCGCAACAGTATGGACTCCGCGCACCTGATACCGAACGATTTCAGGAAGTTGTTGCACGCGTATTTGTCGAACGTGAGTGCCGACGCAAGCACATCGCAGCAAGAGAACGGGATGTGCAGCAGGCGCAGATAGCCTTGGAGTATGCCGTTTTCGCCCGGCGTGCCATGTATGGTGATATATGCGAAGTCAAAGCGTATCTTTACGCCGTCAGGTGCGATGAAAGAGAAGTCGTTTTTGTCTATCGGAGCTTTTTCCGTTTCGGAGAGTATCACGTTCCACTCCGTTCCCACTATCGTCACGATGTATTTCGTGTAGCGGTCGCCGTCGATGAATGAATAGATGCCTGACGCGCTGCGGAGTGAAACAATCACTTCACTCGAATCGCCTCCGGCCACTATAGCTATTGTCCTTTTCATAGGTCTGTTCCCCATATATTCTGTATGTTTTTTCAGTCGTCGATAATATTCCCCGGCACATATTTGCGCCACTTGTCCAAAAGCGCCTGCATATCGGCGGGCAGTTCGCTGTCGAACTGCATCCATTCGCCCGTGCGGGGATGCTTGAAGCCTAATGTCTTGGCGTGGAGAGCCTGACGCGGGCAGAGGTCAAAGCAGTTGGCCACGAACTGGCGGTACTTTGCCGTCGGCACGCCTTTGAGCGGCTCGTTGCCGCCGTAGCGTTCATCGTTGAAGAGCGTGTGGCCTATGTACTTCATGTGTACGCGTATCTGATGAGTGCGTCCCGTCTCGAGTTTGCACTCCACGAGAGTGCAGTAAGCGAAACGCTCAAGCACATGATAGTGTGTCACCGCGTGTTTCGCCAGCGGGTTTTCCGCCGGGTCGGTCACGGCGAAGAGCATACGGTCACGCGGGTCGCGGGCGAGAGCTCCGCTGATTGTGCCGCGCTCCTCCTTCACTGTCCCCCACACGAGGGCGTTGTATGTGCGTTCCGTTGTCTTGTAATAGAATTGCAGCCCGAGATTGGCCTTGGCGAACTCGTTCTTGGCTACGAGTATCAGCCCGGATGTGTCCTTGTCTATGCGGTGGACGAGGCCAATACGGGGATTGTTCGCGTCGAAATGGGGGTCATCGCGCAGATACCATGCCACGGCGTTGAGCAGCGTGTGGTCGAAATTGCCGAAGCCGGGGTGGACAACCATGCCCGGCTGCTTGTTGATGAGCAGTATGTCGCTGTCCTCGTAGACCACATTGAGCGGTATCTCCTGCGGTGTGATGGAGAAGTCGTTTTTGGGATAGTCGAGCACGATGGCAATCGTGTCGCCGGGCTTGACCTTGTAGTTACTCTTGACGGGCTGTCCGTTTACAAGCACCATTTCCGCCTCGGCCGCGTTCTGTATGCGATGGCGCGATGTGCCGCTCATGCAGTTGGCCAGATATTTGTCTATACGCAGCGGTGTCTGCCCCTTGTCCACTACAAAACGATGGTGGACGAACTTTTCACCCGGTGCGGGCACGGAGGGCACAAACCCTTCATCGTCAGTCTCTTCCTCTATCTCCTGTATGTAGTCGCTGTCCAAACCGTAATGTATGAATAGTTTTTCCTGTCACATCTGCCTTTGCGGGAGTGCGCTGTGCGTATTCCCCGCCGGGGTCAGAAGAACTCCTCGTCGTCAGTCTTCTTTTCCACGTAACGCTTGTTCTTGTCTTTTGAAAACCAGAGATCTACCCGTGTGCCTATGCCGACACTCTCACCGGCGTGAGGCTCCTGACGGTAGACATAGTAGAGCAGCCTGTCGGCATCATCCGCCGGCTCTTTGTCGAACGATGTCGCGCCTAATGTCAGTCCGTGCTGTCCGACCATGGCAACGGCCTGTTCGTACGTCGCTCCCCTGAAAACCGGAATCACCACTTCAAGGCCCTCTTCCGTCTTGCCTACCACAAGTATGAGCGATGAGCCTTCAGGTATCATCTCTCCGTCCTGCAGCTGACGGTTGTCCGCAAGCAGTCTGATGTCAAGCACTTCATCGGCATACGGTGCGGGCTTGTGCTCAATAGAGTCAACGACAAATCCTGAATTGCGGTAGTTCGATTGCGCCTTTCTGAAGGATTCGCCTTTGAGGTCGCCGAAGCGTACCATCCGTTTGCTCTTAGCGTTGATTATCAAGTATATCTTACGGTTCTTCTTGACGAAAGACCCTTTGGCGGGCGACTGTTCAGCTATCTCGCCCGGACGCAGTGAGCGGCGGTATACGGAGTCGATAAGCTCATAGCTCAAGTTTCTCTCCTTGAGCAGTATCTCAGCCTCCTCGACGTATAGCCCCGTGAGGTCAGGCACTTCTATGGCCTCTCCGTGGCGCGTGTAGGCTTTGAGCCACCATAGCACGCCAAGGCAAATCATCACCCCGGCAAGCACTGCGGCAAGGAGGTTGAGCCAAAGGAATCTGCTTTTGATGAAGCGGAGGAATGTGCCGCCCCCCGCGCTTTGTTTCTTTGTCGTTTTTTTAGTCGCCATGATGTCTTTGAAAATGTTACGCCGCCGGGCTGTTGTCAACCGCGCCAACAACCGCCTGAGACAGTGAAGGCAGAATACAAAACCGGCAAACCTGCATGGACGGTTTTACCAAACCGCCTCCTATCCCGTACAAAGGTAGGATTTTTAGGGAAATAAAAAAAGTAAAGACGTTTGGTCATCTTTACTTTCTCTATCTTTTCAGCAAAAGCGGCCTAACCCTTACGCCTTTTTGCAGTATTCGTCAGACACTGTGAGCTTCTTGCGGCCGTGAGCGCGACGAGCCGAGAGGACACGACGTCCGTTGGCCGTGGACATTCTCTCGCGGAAACCGTGCTTGTTCTTTCTCTTTCTGTTAGAGGGTTGAAATGTTCTTTTCATTGTTACTCAATATTTTCAGGTTCTACTTTTGCAATTTTTGGCCTGCAAAGATAGGCCTTTTTTCGTTCACGGCAAAATATCAGGCCGATTTTTTCCAGAAAAGTTAGTATGCAGGTCTGTAAAAATACGGTTGTCGACGTTATCCTCCAAACCATCGGATCTGGGACGAAACACGTACTCTCGCCTTAGGCGGCAGCCTGCGTCTAAGGAGGAGCTAAGGTACAGTTACGGCGAGAGTACGTATTTTTAACTTATTTTTACCGATAGGAGAAGACACTCCAAGGATGGAAAACTGTGTGCAGAGGACAAATAAAGGACGGCAGACGCGGTGTGTCAAAAAATTCGCTATCTTTGTTTCACGAAGATACAAGATAAGCTGCACCTCAGCATAACTCCACGAACAGGTTCAGGAGGTTCTGCTTTCGGTTTGCATTATCTTTGTATCTGACGGTGCAAGACAGGAAGAGGATTTTTATGGAGAAGAAACTATATATAGAGACATACGGCTGTCAGATGAATGTGGCTGACAGCGAGGTGGTTGCCGCAGTGATGCAGTCGGACGGTTTCTCGCTGACAGAAAATCTCGGCGAGGCGGACGTGGCGATTGTGAACACCTGCTCGATACGCGACAATGCGGAGCAGAAGGTACTTTCGCGGTTGCAGTATTTCCAGTCGCTACGGCGCAAGGGCAGGGTGTTTGCCGTCGGGGTTATAGGGTGCATGGCCGAAAGGATGCAGGGTGAGCTGATAGAACAGCACGGAGTGGACTTCGTGGCGGGGCCAGACTCGTATCTTGACCTGCCCAATCTGGTCGGGGCAGTGGAGGCCGGCGAGAAGGCCATCAATGTGGAACTTTCGAGGACAGAGACTTACCGCGACATTATCCCGGCACGGATAGGCCGCCCGGTGTCGGGCTTCGTGAGCATCATGCGCGGGTGCGACAATTTCTGCTCGTACTGCATAGTGCCGTACACACGCGGGCGGGAACGCAGCCGCGATGTGGAGTCGATACTCAACGAGGTGCGCGACCTCCATTCGCGGGGCTATAAGGAGGTGACGCTGCTGGGGCAGAACGTCAATTCGTACCGCTTTACGCATGAGGGCGAGACAGTCACGTTCCCGCAGCTGCTTGCGCGAGTGGCCGAAGCTGTGCCGGACATGAGGGTGCGCTTCACCACATCCCATCCGAAAGACATGAGCGACGAGACACTCGAAGTCATAGCCGCGCACGACAATCTGTGCAAATTCATACATCTGCCTGTGCAGAGCGGGTCGGATGCCATGCTGAAAGCAATGAACAGGAAATACACCCGCGCATGGTATCTAGAAAGGATAGCGGCTATCAGACAGATACTGCCCGATGCGGCGATAGGCACTGACATCTTCTGCGGTTTCCACGGCGAGACGGAGGAGGACCATGCGCAGACGCTCTCGCTGATGCGCGAGTGTGCATTCGACTCGGCGTTCATGTTCAAATATTCCGAGAGACCCGGCACATTCGCGTCGCGCCATCTGCCGGACAATATAAGCGAAGAGGTCAAGGTGCGCCGCCTGAATGAGATAATCGCGCTTCAGGTGGAGCTTAGTCACGAAAGCAACAAACGCGATGTAGGGCGAGAGTTCGATGTGCTTGTAGAGGGATATTCCAAACGCAGCCGGGAGAGCTTCTGCGGGCGGACATCGCAGAACAAGATGGTGGTTTTCCCGAAAGGGGGGCATCATATCGGTGAGATTGTGAGGGTGAGAATAACGGACGCGACTCCGGCGACGCTCATAGGAGTGGACGCGGAGTGATGCGGCTGGTGTCATTTGTTTTACAGGTAAAAAAGGAAAAGAGTCATGTCTGTTATAATGACCATGGTCATACTGATGCTGTTCACGGTTATCAGTATAGTAGTTTTTGTGGCGGGTGTGCTGCTCAGACTGAAACGCGGCGTGCGCGACACGTTCCGCCGCAGCGGACGCAGAGATGAAGAGGAACGTGAGACACCGATTTCAACCCAACGTGCGCGGCGCGGCGGCAAGGTGTTCGGAGATGACGAGGGTGAATATGTTGATTTTGAAGAGATAAAAGATTGAAATACCTTATGGGAAAGAGAGTGCTGTTTCTGTGCGCTGTACTTGTGTCGCTCCTGACCACAGGGTGCGACAAGCACGACTATTGCGAAAACACCAAGCTGTATGTGGTGAAAAACGAGTCGCATGACACTGTATATTACAGCCTTAAAGGATTTGACGAACTTGTCAGGATAAGCCCGGGCTACTCGCGCAACTTCCTGCCCATTTACTCTTCGGTGTCTGACGACGGGCCGGATATCGACATACAGGTGTCAGACATAATAGGCTCATTCGACTATCTGCAAGTGGTTTATTTTGAGGTGGATGGCCGCCGGTTCTATGATACCAAAGGGCGCGAGGGGTCGATGGTCAATCCAGACAGCTACCGTGAACTGCGAGGGTCTGACATTGACAGGTATGTGGACAAGCCTCTGCAAAAGGAATATACGCAGTTTTATATTTTCATCATAGACGATGAGTATCTGGCGGGGCTTATGGAGGTGAAGTGAGCGCACCCTTTCCGTCGGACTTGTTCGTTTCGGCTTGACACGACAACAGCGTTAGTAACAAGGCAATTTGTAATAAAGTACGTGTGATGCAGAAGAATGTCCGTCATCAAAGATTGATTATCCCCACTTTATTGTCATAGATATTCTTTTATGCTTACCATAATGGGAGTCCTCTAATTAGTATGCTACAGGAGCTTTCAATAAGCAATGGGGAATAAGTGCTTAATCTTATATGTTTACACAATAAGTCAAATCGCTTATATTTTGCCGTTATAAGCCATTATACCTATAAATCCTTTGAGCGGTAGAAATATTATTTGTACTTTTGCATTCACAGTAATCAATCAGAATCAATCTATGTATGCAGCGATTTCTGCCGATATTGTTTCTTCCACATCTTTGTGCATAAAAGAAACCATCGCATTGAAACATAGGATAGAAGATTTATTTTCTGTCCTTGAAAAGAGATTTCCGGGATTTTGGGGCAGACTAATAAAAGGGGATTATATGGAGTGCCTGTTGCCATCAACTAAGGACGGATTCAGGGTTGCTCTAATTATCAAGAGTTGTATTAAGTCGTTTCCTATCGCAGAATCAAAAAAGAAAAAACTATTCCAAACATATGGAATCCGTATGGCTATGGGAATAGGTGATATGCGCATTGTAGATAAGGAACACGGCATAATGGATGGAGAGGCTATTTATTTGTCTGGCCGAGCATTAGACGGGATGGGTACTCCGAACAAAAACGGTACATTTCTCATAGAACCTGCCAATAAGCAACTTAAACCTCCTTTACAGACTATCGGTATGCTGACGGATGCCTTACTCAATAATACAACGAAACGGCAAAGCGAAGTCATTTATTATAAACTTTTATCTAAAAGCGAGCAGGAAATAGCAAACATATTGGGTGTAAAACAGTCTGGAATAAACCAACACTCAACTTCGGCTAAATGGTATTGTATAGAGGAGGCATTAAATTATTTTGAAAGACTAAATTTTGAAGGCGCATGAATAGCTGGTTATTATTAAGCATATTGACAGCTCATTTGATTGCAGACTTCTATCTGCAAAGCGATAAATATTGCATGCGGAAAGAACTGTTGAGAATCAAAAGCCCGTTCCTTTATATTCATTCGGTTATCGTAGGGTTACTTTCCTGGGCTTTTGTTCCATTTGCTGATTTTTGGATTTTTGCCTTAATCATAGGGGGTACACATCTGTTAATTGATACAATGAAAACATATATGTGCAGGGGACTATGGTCTTTCCTGATGGACCAATTTGCACATATATTAATCCTATGCTTTATTTCATGCCAATATATTCCGACATCCCGTCTACCAATCCAAAGCATGGATTTTCTTAACACTCTATCTATCCCATTATTTGCATTTGCAATTTTATGCTGCTTAAAGCCAACTAACATTCTCATCAAGTTAATTTTAGACAAGTATAAAATTGGCGATGCGGAGTCTTGTCAAAGTATAAAGAATGCAGGGGCATTGATTGGTAACTTGGAAAGGGCACTTACAATAGTCTTTGTTCTGATAGGTCAATATGAAGCTGTGGGGTTTATTGTAGCAGCTAAATCTTTACTCCGCTTTAAAGAAACAGATACTGCCAAGACGGAATATGTATTGGCTGGGACTCTGCTGAGCTTTGGAATAGCTACGGTTTCGGGTTTACTGGTAAAACTATTATCTTCAACGTTTTGAATCATCAACAATGAGAGAACTGACGCTTAAGGAAAAATATATAGTGAAAGGATTGTTTAATATACTGTTTCCATTTTGGAAATAGTTGTGTCCTTATCAAGTTCTCCACTCTCAAAGACATTCTTCAAGCGCTTATTAATAGCAGGAACACCAATCGCGCGTAATCCATATAGTGTGTCGTCATTTATACTCCACCTGTATGCCATCTTCTTTCCCCTCAATAATGAAAGCCGAGAACTCTGCTGTACTGTTCCGTATCTCAAATTTCCTGGCCATACACTCATTCCTCCGCTGTTTCTAATAATTAAGACAAGCTCTATATTTGCAGAAAAGATGCCTCAAAATTTATTTAATACCCTAAATATATCGGTTGGATGCAATCATGTTACATATTCCACTCGATGAAATTGCTCAATTATATTGCCCTGTCAATAATAACGTTATTTGATACTTATTTTTATTCAGCCATTGATATGATGTTTTTCGCCCCCGTTCACAGCAGCGGGCTGAAGAGCCGCGCGATGGACTCTTTCATGCGCTGCCAGCGGCGGCGGCTCTTCCAGACGTTGGCATTCAGTTCCCGGCAGGAGAGAAGATCTTCCTCGAACGATGAGCGGAGATGGACGGCAGTCTCGGTGTCGTAGACAAATGCCGAAATCTCGAAATCCTGTTCGTAGGAACGTATGTCCATATTGGCCGAACCGATGATTGAGATGTTGTCATCGATAACGATTGCCTTGCTGTGCAGAAAGTTGTTGCGGTAGAAATAGACGCGCACACGAGCATTAAGCAACCCTTGTATGTACGACCGGCTTGCGGCGGCGACAAGGCGCGAATCGTTCCTCTCGGGCATGATTATACGCACATCTACCCCGCTCATCGCCGCAGTCTCCAGAGCGTTTGTCACGCTGTCCGGCGGCAAATAGTACGGCGTGTGGATGTATATGTAGTCGTGCGCGTTGGACATGGCCATGATAATGCCCTGCATGATGTTCTGCCAGTCCGTATCAGGACCTGAGGTAACGAGCTGTATGCAGTTGTTGTCATAGAACAGCGGCGCGGGGAAATATTTGTCATCGGTGATTTTCTTCTGTCCGACAAACGCCCAGTCGTTGAGGAACGAGTATTGCATGGCGTGTACGGCCGGGCCGAGCGTGCGCATGAATGTGTCGCGCCAAAGGCCGAGGCGGTTGCCCTTGCGGTAGCGTTCGGCGACATTGAGGCCGCCCGTGTAGCCTATCTTGCCGTCTATCACTATCAGTTTGCGGTGGTTACGGTAATTGACCTTGCTGAACCCGGCGAGGCTGTCCATCGGCAGGAACGGCTCTATATAGACACCGGCGGAGCGCAGGTCCTTGATGACACGGCGCGGGATGCGCCATCCGCCGAAGTAGTCGTATATGACGCGCACTCGCACACCCTGCTGCGCTTTCTTCTTAAGTATGTCGAAGAAACGGCTGCCCACATCATCGTTGTCTATGATGAAAAACTCCACATGGATGTGCTCTTTCGCATTGCGCAGGTCGCGGAATATAGCCTTGAATGTGTCATAACCCTTGGTGTAGACGTTTATCTTGTTACCGGGGTAGAGCCGGGCATCGCAGTTCGTGTCGAGCAGGCGTATGGTCTTCTGTATATGCCTCGGTATGCCCACATCGTCCATATGGTCGAGCGACAATATGTGCGATGTGCTGCGTTTTTCTGGCAGTATCTTGCCTGTCATTATCTTTTTCCGCCTGAAATCCTGGCCTACGAGTATGTAGACTATGATGCCGACTATCGGGAGCATGACCATTATCATAATCCACGACAGGGTCTTGACCGGGTTGCGGTTTTCGAGCAGGATGACCGATATCACCACTATCGCCGTGTAGACATACAGCGCGGTGAATATGTAGTAGGCTATGGTTGAGACGGTTTCCATTTCCATTGTCTTTCCTCCTCCTGTTATTTATTCTCTTACTTTCAGATATTGCGGTATATGTCGGTGCGATTTCCGCAGCACCATTCGGTGCGCACGGGCGTTCTGCCGATGATTGGGGCACGCACTCCGCTGCCGAGCGCGGCGGGCGATGTCTCTATACGCGCCTCATCCCACAGTCCGGCGGAGATGAACATACCGAGTGTTGCCGCGCCGCCCTCCACTATCACCGACTGGACGCCGCGCCGGTAAAGGCTGTCGGCTATATGCACGGCTATGTCGCCACTGAAATCTATCTTGCAGTATGTCAAGTTAGTGCTGTCGGCCGTCTCCTTAGCAGTGAACACTACGGTAGGGGTCGAGCCGTCGAACAGCCGCAGCGTACGCGGCAATGTGCCGTCACGGTCGATAACGCAACGCAGCGGGTTCTTATCCCCCCATTTGCGCGATGTCAGATGCGGGTCGTCGAGCAGGGCGGTGCGCCAGCCCACGAGTATGGCATCCTCCTCTGTGCGTATCTTGTGGTTCAGCGTCTTGGTCACTCCGTTGGATATGCGCACCGGGCCGTCACCTTTCTCCTTACGGCTCAGGTCAATATACCCGTCCGCGCTCTGTGCCCATTTGAGCATGATATATGGTCGGTGTTTCGTGTGGAATGTCACGAAGCGGCGGTTGAGTTCCCTTGCCTCGTGTTCGAGTGTGCCGACTGTGACCTCAATCCCGGCCTCGCGGAGCATCGCTATGCCTCTCCCTGCCACTATGGGGTTCGGGTCAAGCATGGCTACTACTACACGGGGTATGCCCTTTTCTATGATGAGCTTGGCGCACGGCGGTGTCTTGCCGTAGTGCGAACAGGGTTCAAGGCTGACATAGAGCGTGCTATCCTTCAGCATCTCAGGATCTGCCACTGAGGCGATGGCGTTCGGTTCGGCGTGCGGCTGACCGGCACGGTGATGGTAACCCTCACCGACTATGCGCCCGTCGTGCACTATCACCGCCCCAACCATGGGGTTCGGCGATGTCCTGCCCTCGGCGAATGCCGCTATCTGGAGACAGCGGCCCATGTAGAGTTCGTCTGTCGTCATAAATTAAAGCCATTATCTGCACCACGCCGGATTGTGCGGCACTATCGCCTCGGGGTCGTAGTGCGCACTCTCCTGCCTGATGATTAATATATCGTATTTCTTGCCCGACTTGTTGATGAGGCTGCTGCCTCTGAGCCAACGGTTTGCGTCTTTCAGCTGATAGTAGGAGACCCCGTGCTGCGCCGCCCATTCGCTCAGCGACACGATGCCTGTGGTGACGCTCACCGTGTCATACGCCAACGGTGGATAGAGCTGTGCGGGAGTGAGACGGAAACCGTACTCCTGCGGACTCTCCATTATGGTTTTCAACGCCATTATGCGGAACATATAGCGCGATGTCTCAGTGTTGAGCCAAAGATCGAGGGCGGAGCTTTCGCCTTGGCGTTCAAGTTCTCTCGTGATGCGCCCCTGTCCGGCATTGTATGCTGCCGCCACGCTCCACCAGTCGCCGTACCGTGCGTATGCCTCTTTCAGATATGCGCACGCCGCGCGGGTCGACTTCTCGACATTGAACCGCTCATCGACATTGGAATTGACCTCAAGGCCGTATTCCCTGCCCGTGGTCTCCATGAACTGCCACAGCCCCGCCGCCCCCGCAGGCGAGACGGTCTGCACCAGCAGACTGCTCTCTATCGCCATGAGATATTTGAAGTCGTCCGGCACTCCGCACTCCTTCAAAATCGGCTCAACGACAGGGAAATACCTGTTCGCCCGCTTGATGATAAGCAGTGTGGAGGAGTGCATATAGCAGAACGAGATGAGTTCTCGGTCCATGCGCTCACGCAGGTCGTAGCGGTCGAGACGCAGTGTCTCCCCCGCGAATGTCGCGCTGTCAGGTATCTTCGGCGCGACTACAACCGCGTGTCCCCCGCAGTCCGTTCCGTAGTATCCCGCGCTATCCTGTGCGCACGATGTCAGGGCTAAAAGCATGGCTACGGCCAATGATATAACTCGGATTGTCATATTCAGCCAGTTCAAGTGTTATACAAGTGCGAGGTCAAGCCGTTTCTTCACGAGGTCGGCCTTGGCTATCTTCACGGTCAGCTCATCGCCGAGCTGGTATTTCTTGTGATGATGGCGGCCTATGATGCAATAATTCTTGTCGTCGAACTCATAGAAGTCGTTGCCGAGATCGCGTATCGCTATCATGCCTTCGCACTTGTTCTCGTTGAGTTCCACATAGATGCCCCATTCGGTCACGCCTGAAATCACGCCGTCATACACCTGTCCTATGCGTTCGCTCATATACTCCACCTGCTTGTATTTGATTGACGCGCGCTCGGCGTTCGCAGCCAGTTGTTCCATATTGCTTGAGTGTTCGCACAGCTCCTCATACTCATTGCGGTCAGCCGATGTGCCGCCGTTGAGATAGCGCGTAAGCAGGCGGTGTACCATCATGTCCGGATACCTGCGTATGGGCGATGTGAAATGAGTGTAATAGTCGAACGCGAGGCCGTAGTGGCCTATGTTCTCCGTGGTGTATATGGCCTTCGCCATTGACCTTATGGCCAAAGTCTCTATGAGGTTCTGCTCCTTCGTGCCCTCCACCTGGTCGAGCAGGTTGTTGATGGCCGATGACACCTCCGTGTTCTTGCCCGTAGTTTTCAGCTTGTAGCCGAAACGGCGTATGAAGTCGGCGAAGTTCTGCAACTTGTCGGGGTTCGGCACGTCATGCACCCGGTAGACGAACGTCTTAGGCTTCTCGCCGCGCTTTTTCGGCTTGCCTATGTGCGTGGCCACTGTCTTGTTGGCCAGCAGCATGAACTCCTCAATCAGCTTGTTGGCCTCCTTCGCCTCCTTGAAGAATATGCCCGTAGGCTTCCCTTTTTCGTCTATTTCGAACCTCACCTCCGTACGCTCAAACGCGATAGCGCCCTTGGCGAAACGCTTCGCACGCAGTATCTTGGCGAACTCGTTGAGTTTCAGCAACTCCTCCTTGAAGTCTCCCTTGCCCGTCTCGATGACGCTTTGCGCCTCCTCGTACGTGAAGCGGTGGTCGGAGCGTATCACAGTGCGGCATATCCTGTAATCCTTCACATCGGCAAACTCGTCCATGGTGAATATCACCGAATACGCCAGTTTGTCCTCGTTCGGCCTCAGCGAACAGATGCCGTTGCACAGATGCTCCGGCAGCATAGGTATCGTCCTGTCCACAAGATACACGGACGTGGCGCGGTTCAGCGCCTCCTCGTCTATGATGGTATGCTCCTTGACGTAGTGCGTCACATCGGCTATGTGTACGCCTATCTCCCACAGCCCCTTTTCCATGCGGCGTATGGAAAGGGCATCGTCGAAGTCCTTCGCGTCCACAGGGTCTATAGTGAATGTCGTGACCTCCCTCATATCCGTCCTGCGGGCTATCTCCTCCGGCGTGATGCCCGCGTCTATCTTGTCGGCGGCCTTCTCCACCTCTTCGGGGTAGGAGTAAGGCAGTCCGAATTCGGCCAGTATGGCGTGCATCTCCGCGTTGTTCTCGCCCACATCGCCCAGCACGGCTATTATTTCGCCTATCGGGTTCTTCGCCTTGTCCGTCCACTCGATAATCTTCGCCACAGCCCGCTGTCCGTCTTTGCCGCCGTTGAGCCTGTTCAGCGGGATGAATATGTCGTGCGCAAGCTGCTTCTTGTCCATGTTCAGGAACGCGAAGTTCTGCTGCACCTCCAATATGCCGACAAACTCCGTCTTCTTTCTCTCGATGACCTCGGCCACCTCGCCCTCCTGCTCACGTCCCTTGCGGCGCGGGTAGAGCAGCACCTTCACACGGTCGCCGTTCAGCGCGCACCCCATGCTACGCTCCGCAATGAAGACCGGTTCGCCTCCATCGTCGGGTATAAGATATGTCTTCTTCGCCACCGTCTGCCTGTCCAGTATGCCCGTGACGCTGTTCATCCTCAGGTTCAGGCGGTACTTGCCGTTCTGCACCTGTACTATCTCGCCTACCGCCTCCAGCTCATCGAGAGCCGCCACCACAAGCTGTTTCTGCGCATCGCGCTTGATGTCCAGCGCGTGGGCTATCTGCTTATAGTTGAGTGGTTTCGTCTGTACCTTGTTGAATATGGCCATGATGCTGCGCATCAGGTCCTGTTTCCTTAGCTTTGTCGTCTTTTCCGGATTGCCGGAACTCTTTTTCTTTGCCATAATATTTTTCCTGTCTTCGTGTGTATGCACACAAAGGTACGAATTTATCTCATAACAGCACCTCTCTCTCGGATATTCATTCTCTTGACATCTCCCGTTGTCTAAAAATAGGTTAAAAACACGTACTCTCGCCGAAGCCCTCCCGAAGCCTCTTCC
>JADIMV010000055.1 GCA_017694515.1 Candidatus Aphodosoma intestinipullorum | reverse complement strand
CATCATTAAGCTAACAGAAGAGTGTTGGTGTAAGTACGAATGCCAACTCTCTATGAACCGGCAATCTGCGCAAAGCCTAATGACCTCTAAGTCTGGGTTTAAGATGCAAGGCAGATTTCTTCGATTCAATTTCGTAATATTGCATTTGCCGTTTGGCTCTGCCATTTCAATATTTGGTCTTGTCTTCTTTTTTATCCCAAATTTCAAATGCACGGATGGCATCATAGGCCATGACCTGTTGGGATAGTATCTGTCTGCGGTCTGGCTTGAGTTTGATTTCATTGTAAATGAAAGAATCGTCGAAGCCTATTCTCGCTGCATCGCGTTTCGTGTTTCCGTAGTATATATGGTCGATGTGAGCCCAATAGATTGCGCTGAGGCACATGGGACACGGTTCGCATGATGAGTAGATGTCGCTTCCAGTGAGGTCAAATGTGCCTAACGACTGGCATGCGCTGCGTATGGCGTTGATTTCGGCGTGGGCAGTGGGGTCGTTCGTAAGAGTGACACTGTTACCGCATTCAGCGATGATTTTCCCGTCCTTGACTATGACAGCGGCAAATGGGCCACCGCCTTTTTCTATGTTCTGTATGGACAATTCTATTGCCCGCTTCATAAATTCAGGATTGTAGTTCATAATATATCTGTTATTTATATTGTTATTTCAGTTTCCTATGTATATACTATTAGTTTCATCACGGCGTGGACAATTAAAAAACTTGTTTTTTGTTTGTCATAACTCCCGGTTCGTTTTATCTTTGCACTATAATAAGTAGCAGTTCAAAATTAAGCACTACTTTATTACTTGGAATAAGTAGAGAAACCATATGATAAATGCTTTGTATCTCTTGCGTCTCTTTTGTGCTCTTTTTCCGTTGTTTAACGGTCACATAGCCCGCTATGCTCCCGTCTTCACAACGGGAAAATAGCTACAAAACAGCTCACAAGAGATATACAATTAATTTTGAACAGCTACTTTATGTGTATATAGTATGCGAGCAAGAAAGGTGCTGAAACTGTCAGATTTCCTGCGTGCCTCACTTGGCGAACAACTCAATTGCGGGCTTGAGGCGATGGATGTGTGCCGCGAGTGGAGCGAGATGCTCGGAGAACACGTGGCCCGCTATTCATCAGATGCTGTATTCCGCAACGGGGAACTGTCTGTGCGGATACTTTCCTCTGTACTGCGAAATGACCTGTATATGCAGCGGACGCTGTTGGTTGAGAAACTTAATGTCCGTCTCGGCAAAAAGATAGTCACCTCTATACGTTTCAGATAAATCACTTGTTTTTATCTTTCTCCCGTTTGATCTCACGCGCCTTTTTACGCTCTTCTTTTTTGGCCAGTTTCTTTTCCTTCCTGTCCGCCTTGATTTTTTCCCTTTCTATTTTGCGCTTTTCCCTGTTTATTTTACCACGTTCGTACTGCTGTTTCCATTCTTGCCATAGTTCGGGCAAGGAGTTGAAACTTTCACGGAATACGAGTCCTATACCTTGTGTCGTGAGTGATTTCTTAAATTCGCGATAGTCATTAGTATGAGTGTATGCCTTGGCACTCAGTTTACCAGAGCGTACGAGCTTGTATTCAAAGTCAAAGTCGCCTATGAACTTTGAGTCGGAGAGCACATCATCACGATAACCCACATTGCCGTTGAGTACTATACGGTCGTTGGGGGTGTATAGGAAGTTGAACTCGTATTCGTTCGTGCGGTCTTCTCCCTCGCCTGTGGTGCGGAAATTGAGGCCGAAGTTCCAATTCGTAAACATTTGAGATGCCCAGTCGTTCAATTGCGATGACAATGTGGACGACACTACCGAGTACAATTCGTTCTGGTTTATCACTGATGTGGCGTCATTCGATTCCTGGTCTATGAATTTCCCCAATATCAGCAAACTGATAATCTGACGGTTCATCTGCTCAGTCGTGTTAACCTTGTTTTTCAGCAGGCGGTTCAGCTCCTCATCGGAGTTCGGCAGATTGAGGTCAAACTTGATGTTAGGCTGAGTCAGACTACCGGTCAGGTTCAGGATGCACTGTACCGGTACGCTTGTACGGCTGACATTGACAAGCTCTTCCGGCTGCATAAGGTCTGAGAGCGAAGCGGTCAACTGGTAATATGCGTTGATGTTTATGTTTGCGGACAGAGGATCGCCCGCCCACGAGAGAGAGCTTCCTTCCTGTACGTTGAAATATTTGCGTATGGCGTTCTGGAAATTGAACAGGTACATCCCCTGCTCTATATTGTATGTGCCGTACATTTTCAGGTCTGAGCTGTTCACATCGTAGGTAATCCTTATGCTGCCTCCGCCCGTTGCACGTATCATGTCGCCTGATTTGGAGTTTATGTTCAGCTGTATCTCCGCCTCTGGTGTCACGTCAAGCATGAGGTCAAGCATGAGGTCGGGCTGCGGCCCCTTGACGGATACTATTTCCTCGTCCTCATCTTCGTATGGTGAAATGAACGTTATAAATGAGTTGTCCGCCGCGCTGTACTGGTCAATCGGGATGACCACTCTGGTATTTCGGTTAGTGGTCACTTTGCAGTTTATGTTTGTCCCTTGCTCGTTGCCGTATATATTCACATCTCCTGTGGCGTATGCGCGGCCATAGAAACTTTCGCTTTTGTCCTTGTCTGTGTCGAGTACCAGCATATTGTCTGCGGTGATACCGATGTTGTAATCCATATCACGGAAATAGGAGTGTCTTATCAGTCCGTTGAGTGTCCCGTGGTTACCCTCAGTGTCGGTCAACGATATATCATTGAATGATATCAGGTCTTTGGTTACTTTTATTGTGTCTGAGAACAGGTATTTTGTTTGCAGGAAGTCTATGCCTACCTCACCGTCTTCGACAAATGCCGTTGTCTCTACGGCGATATTCTTGCTTTTCGTTATGCCGTATATACGTACATCTCCAGTGCCCTTGCCGCGCACGTCGTCAAGTATGCCTTCGAGGTAATAATTTAAGAACTGGAGGTCGAGTCCTTTGGCTTTACCAATTATGTCGAGCGAGTCCTTGGCAAAGAAATAGTTGCCCAATATTACAGCCGATGTGTCCTGCCCACCTTCGGGGATGACTGTACCGCCGAAGACGAGGCTGCCGAGGCTGTTGTCAAAATACGATGTGGCATGCAACCATCCGAGGTACGATTTGTTGAACATGAAGCGGTCGCCATATACATCGGCCGTGAGCTGCGGTGTGCCGAAAAGATCCTTGACTGAAGCCTGTCCGGAGACTTCACCCCCGAAATGCAGGCTCTTAATAGTCTCTTCCGGCAGCAGTCCGCTGATGTAGTCGAGGCTAATCTTTTTAAGTTCCACGCTGATGCTGTCCTCTTTGCTGTCAGATGCCGTACCGTTTATGGCTATCATCTGGTCCGCGCTTTGTATCATCAGCTTACGTATGTCGAAATAGTTCAGGTCGCTCACGATTTCGCTCCGGTCGATGTGCCACGGTTTGTCCCTGATGATAAGCTCCGACGGGAGTACCAATGTGTTCATCTGCAATTTGCCCGAGGGTGTGTATGAGAGCGCAGTGCGGGTGATTATCTCCCCGTTCAGCATATTGCTGTCGCGCCGGTTGTCTATGCTTATAGAGGCTGTGACAGTGTCGTTAAGTGCATTTACGCTCAATCCGGCGTAGAGCGAGTCCTCTTTCATCTTGGTCTCCGCAAGGAACGAAAGGTTTATCTTTTCGCTGTTGTCTACTGTCAGGCTTATGCCGTTTATGTCGGTCGTGCCGTTGCTCAGCTGTGGGACGTATATGCGGCCCACAAATGTGTTGTTAAGGTCGTCATATTGACCCTGTATGGTTGACTCGCGTGTGGTTGACCACGGTATGTCGAGTATGTGCATGAGCCTGTCTGTGGGCGCAATGTCTACGTGGTAGAAGAATACGTTGTCGTGGTGCGGGGCTTTGATGTCAATTTTCTCCCGGATGATGGGCATCTGGCGGGAGACGATTTTCAGGAAACTGTTTTTCAGCGAGGAGACGGTATAGATGCCCTGCATCTCTCCGTTGATTAAGTCGCTCCGTATTTCCACGCGGTTGTTGCCGTTGTTGCGCGAGTAGATGTACAGGCTGTCTATCGCATAGGTCTCACCGTGGTTTTCTATCAGTATGGAGTCTATTTTCAATGAGCCGTTGAGGTTATCCCATTTCTCGCCTTCAAACGCGGCATTCATTTTGAGCGACAGTTCCAATTCCGGATACTGTTCCGTCAGATGCAAGTAGTGAAACCTTATACTGTCGGCGGCGGCTGTAAAGTGGCAATATTTGTAGTCCTCGTCTATCATCACCGAACCGTTGAAATGCAGGCTGCCGTTCCTGTCTTCGAGGCTGATGTCGCCGGAGAAATTGTTCTTGCTGATTTCTCCGGCGATGTTAATGTCCCGGTAGCGGTAGCGGTTGTACGAGATGTGGTCTATGTCTATCGATGAGATGCTATGGAATTCCGTGTGCTTGCCAGCCAGCAGCGATGTCGTTATGGAGAATGAGGCGTCGCCGAGTCCGCTTGCGGGCAGCAGTTTGCCGAGGGCAAGGCGGCTTGTCTTTATTTTTCCTCCAACGCTGAATTTGCTGAAATCCTTGTCTGTCTGTATGGATACATCGGTATTGACTGAGCCGATGTCGGTGAGCAGATTGCCGAACAGCACTAAGTTGCCGAGGAATCCGGATATGTTGCCTTTGTATGTGCAGTTGCCGAGACGGTCTATCTCCTCAGGCAGGATGAGGGGCTGGCCAGTGATGTTGCTAATCAAGTCCTGTACGGAGCCTTTATTGAAAGAGAGGCGGCGTATGTTTCCGTAGAAGAAGGTCTGCTCTATGTCGGGGAGGCCGGATGCTTGCAGGCTGCACTCGAAGGAGAGATGGTCGCCGTACCGCAGTTTTATCCCTTCGGCCTTAATGTTGTCTATACGGCCGTGTACCGAGCCGCCGACGGTGAGTTTTTCACGCAGGTTGCCCAATTGTGGTACGAATGCCTTGAAGTCAGGCAGGTAGAGGTTTCCTTCGGTGACTTTCAGGTTGCAGTCCGCTCCCCAGAGCCTCTCCCTTTTGGCCGCCGCAGTGTCCGGATGCAGATATGCCGACTCTGCCGCGAGCCGGGAACGGGGAGTGCTGACGGTAAGGCCAGAGAGCGCTATCAGTGTGTCTGAGAGGAAGAACCGTGTGGACAGCCCGTCAAGTGAGAAGCCGGAGCGTTCGCGGAATGTGAGCTGACCTATGTCGCCGCGCAGGAAACGGCCTGTCACCATGTCGATGTCAAGTTCCGCACCGATGTCGTACAGGCGGATGTCGCCGGGGCTGAATGTGCCTGCCGCACCTTTCGCGGTACGCATATCGCGATATGCAATCCTCCCTTGAGCCAGCGAGATGCGCTCGATTTGCAGCTGTAGCCTCATGTCGGGATCGGGCTGTATGTTAAGGTAGCTAATGATGAAGTCCATGTTGCTATTCCCGGCGGTGTCTGTCAGGAGGTTGACACAGAAGCCGTGCAGCCTTATGGCGCTTACTATGAAGCGACCCTCTTTCAAGAGCGGTCTGATGCGCAGATGCGCGTAGAGGTCGTCGGCGTATATGAGCGTGTCGCCGTTGAGGTCTTCGATGTAGAGCCTTTCAAGCCCCAAGCGGTTCGGAAGCCTGATGTTCACATGGCCTATCCCGATGCGAGTGCCGAGTTCGCCTGAGAGCCATTCGGTCAGACGGCTGACCACATAGTTCTGTATCTTGTTGTTGTTTAACAAGATAACAGGCGTGGCAAGCAGAAACGTTAAAGTTACCGCCACTATGGTCAATATCTTCGCTGTTTTTTTTATAACTTTGCTTCTGTCGGGGCTGGAGCGGTGTGTGCCGTGTGGTGCGCGCACTAATGCCCACCATTTGCAAAGTTACTGATTAATCGGCAATCCGCAATCGGCGGAGGCGGCAAATGGGAACTGTTTTGATGTTTATTTTTATTAAGATAATAGAATGTTGATGTATGAGCGTTGTAATTTTAGGTATAGAGTCGTCATGTGACGACACTTCGGCTGCTGTGATACGCGATGGTGTCCTTTTGTCCAATGTCACTGCCGGTCAGGCCGTGCATGAGGAGTATGGGGGGGTAGTGCCAGAGCTGGCGTCGCGGGCGCATCAGCAAAACATAATACCTGTGGTCGATGCCGCACTGCGCCGCACCGGCATCGGGCGGACGGAAGTGAATGCAGTGGCGTTCACGCGCGGTCCCGGGCTGCTCGGCTCGCTGCTGGTCGGCACTTCGTTCGCCAAGGGCTTTGCACAGGCTCTCGGTGTGCCGCTGATAGACGTAAACCATCTTCAGGCGCACGTGCTGGCACATTTTGTGGCGGAGGAGGGCGTGGAGAGGCATTTCCCGGAGTTCCCGTTTCTCTGTCTGCTTGTGTCGGGAGGCAATTCGCAGATTATCCTTGTCTCGTCGTACAAGGATATGAAGGTAATCGGGCAGACGATAGACGACGCGGCGGGCGAGGCGTTCGACAAGTGTGCCAAGGTTATGGGGCTACCATATCCCGGCGGGCCGCACATAGACCGCCTTGCCAAGGAGGGAGACCCGGAGAGGTTCAAGTTCAGCAAGCCGAATATCGCGGGCTACGATTACAGTTTCAGCGGGCTGAAGACTTCGTTCCTATACACGCTGAGGGACGAGGTGAAAGCGAACCCCGCTTTTGTCCGCGAGAATCTCAACGACCTTTGCGCCTCGCTACAGAAGACGGTGATAGACATACTGATGGGCAAACTGGCCAAGGCGGCGAAGGACTTGCGCATCAGACATATAGCCGTGGCGGGGGGGGTGTCGGCCAATTCAGCCCTGCGTCAGGCGTTTGTGGATTACGGTGTGAAGCACCATTGCGAGGTGTATATCCCGAAGTTCTCGTTCACGACGGACAACGCGGCGATGGTGGCCATAACCGGCTATTTCAAATATCTGGACGGCGATTTCTGCGACATAGCATTGCCTCCGTATGCACGCGTGACTGTCTGAGAACGGCTGGCACTGTCGGCGCAGCGTGCCGGTTTTGACTATGTTGCCGACTAAGCCGATTGTTGCTGCATCAGTGCGGAGAGAAAATAAAAAGGGCCTTTTCACAAAGGCCCTTTTACAATGGTAATCTCTAGTATTAGTTTTTTAAGGTAAAAAAGATTAAGCTTATACGTCTGTTCGACCTACGCTGCAAAGTAAGCACTTTTTGACTGACCCCGCATAATTTCCCTGCATGTTATAAAACATATTTCCGTAAAATTATTCTGATTTGTAAGCGCGATGACCTTTCTTGTATTTTGTACAACCTATAACTGTCTGTTGATTAGTATAATACAGGGATGGAATATTGTAAGCGATGATACCCGAGACGGGGAAATATGCACAAAGACGGGTTTTTGTGTGCAAATTACCTCATGATTTTTGGCAAAATCATGGTTTCCGGCTGAAATATGTCGTCAGATTTTTTCGCATTTTGGCCGGTTTGTGCAAAAAAGCGGGGAAGCCAAGACTGCGGACGGCAGCATCATGGCGTAGCGGCGGAAAATTTCAATACGCAATGAGAGAATATGTGGAATATGGGGGTGTGTGCGGTGAAGAATGCGGTGATGAAGGCTTCGGGTTCGGGAGAGGATAACCCAAAACGGTCATTAGAACGTTTTGAGGACTTTTCGAAAGCCAGTTTTTCACCACGCATCTTTTTGGTACGCAATAGAGGATTTTGAGTTTTGCAGAGATCCCGTTCTTACTAAACTATTCGGCTGCTTTCCATAAACAAAGAAATCAGCGCAAATTCTAATGACCGATTTGTGGTTAAGGAGAAGGTCGGTTGAAGTATGCTTGAGAGTACGTGTTTTTAACTTTATTTATGGTAGAGGATTTGGAGGGGGAGGGTATTGCGATGTATTTTTGTGCGGTAGAGGAAGGTGTGATGACGAAGCGAGGATGCTGTGGGTGAATAGATTGATAAACAGTAAATTAGATTGGTCATGAAGATAGAACTTGTTTCGATGGGCTGGCTACCGTATGTGAGGCGGGGGATGAGGAAAGCGGGCATTAGGCTGACGGTTCGCTGGGGAAAGGTGTATACGGTGATGGCGACGGAGATCCGTCAGCCGGACAGCGCGGCGCAGCTGCGGGCGCGGGAAGTGCTGGCACAGGCAAGCGAGGCTGCGAAGAAGGAATTGGCCGACCCGGAGAGACGGCTGTACTGGACAATGAATGCGGCGGAGATGGGGTATAAGACTGTGCGGGGGGCGTGTGTGGCGTATCATGTGCGGAGGCTGAAAGAGGAGGCGCAGACGGTGCGGACGGAGATGGCAAGCGAGGAGTGTAAAGAGGTGACAGATAGGGTATTGACAAAGGTGGAGCTACAGGAAAAGGATGCGGACAGGAGAGAACCGGAGGCGAGACCGACGGCGGAGGAGGTGATGAGGATGATGACGATGG
>JADIMV010000005.1 GCA_017694515.1 Candidatus Aphodosoma intestinipullorum | reverse complement strand
CTCATAGACCTTGTCCACAATCCCGTCGAGGAAATCGCGGTCGTGGCTCACGAGTATCACTGTGCCGCCAAAAGCGCGTATGGCCTCTTTCAGGACATCCTTTGAGCGCATATCGAGATGGTTTGTCGGCTCGTCGAGTATCAGCAGGTTCACAGGCTCAAGCAGGAGGCGTATCATCGCCAGACGGCTCTTCTCGCCGCCGGAGAGTACCTTGACCTTCTTTTCCGAAGCCTCGCCGCCGAACATGAACGCGCCTAGTATGTCGCGTATCTTCGTGCGGATATCGCCCGTGGCCACATAGTCTATCGTCTCGAAGACAGTGCGTTCGCCGTCAAGGAGCGATGCCTGATTCTGGGCGAAATAGCCAATCTTCACGCCGTGGCCGAGCCTCATCGTGCCACAGTAAGGTATCTCGTTCATTATGCACTTCACGAGTGTCGATTTCCCTTCGCCGTTCTTGCCGACAAAGGCCACTTTCTCTCCGCGCCTTATCTGCATATCAATGCCGTCAAGCACCACATGGTCGCCATAGGCTTTTGTAAGATGCTCAATGTCCACGGGCAGCACTCCGGAGTGGGGCGCGGGCGGGAACTTGAGCCGCAGCGCGGAGTTGTCCTCCTCGTCCACCTCTATGCGCTCCAATTTCTCCAGTTGCTTGATGCGGCTCTGCACCTGCACGGCCTTAGTGGCCTTGTAGCGGAACTGCTCGATGAACGCCTCGGTGTCGGCTATCATCTTCTGCTGGTTCTCGTATGCACGCAGCTGCTGTTCGCGGCGTTCGCGGCGCAGCTCCACATATTTAGTGTAGGGCACCTTGTAGTCGTATATTTTTCCGAGGGAAATCTCGATGGTCCGCGTGGTCACATTGTCGAGGAAGGCGCGGTCGTGGCTCACGAGAAGGAGCGCACTGGGGCTGCCTATCAGGAAACTCTCAAGCCACTGTATGGACTCGATGTCGAGATGGTTTGTCGGCTCGTCGAGGAGAAGCACATCGGGCCTCTTCAGCAATATCTTGGCAAGCTCGATGCGCATACGCCACCCGCCGCTGAACTCCGACGTGGCGCGAGAGAAGTCCTCACGGCGGAAACCCAGGCCGAGGAGGGTCTTCTCAATCTCGGCCATCATGTTGTTTGCATCGTAGAGGGCAAGGCGTTCGTTCTCCACGGTCAGGCGTTCAATCAGCGCGTTGTACTCCGCGCTCTCGTAGTCGGTGCGTTCGGAGAGCTGCGCCGTGATGCGGTCGATATGCTCCTGTATGGCGATCAGGCCGGAGAATGCGACTTTCACCTCGTCGATGACAGTACGGTTGTCATTGACAAGGAGGTGCTGAGGGAGATAGCCTATAGTCACATCCTTCGGCATCGAGATGCGTCCGGATGTAGGTTCAAGCTCACCGGCCACCATGCGCAGCAGCGAGGTCTTGCCCGCGCCGTTCTTGCCCACGAGGGCCACTTTCTCTTTCGGATTAACGAGAAAAGATATATCCTCGAACAGCGGCGTACCGCTGAAGTCAAGCGTCAAATGGTCTATGGAAATCATCTGTCAGTTTTATATGGTGCAAAGATAGTGAAAGTCGAATACAAAAGCGGCAAACTTGTTTGGAGCTTTTGTTGAGACGCATCCTGTCTTGCGAAGCAAAGATAGTGAAAGGTGAGAGCAATAAGTAGCAGTTCAAAATTAAACGCTACTTGTTTGATTTAGTTATGAGATTAGTATGAAAAAAGAAACCATATAATGAAAGTTTTGTATCTCTTGCGCCTCTTTTGCACTCTTTTTCTGTCGTTTAACGGTCACATAGCCCGCTATGCTCCCGTCTTCACGGCAGTAAAATAGCAGCAAAATAGTCCACAAGAGATATACAATTAATTTTGAACAGCTACTTAGCAACAGCAGTATTTAACCTGTTATTGACAAAACGGAAAGAGGGGGAGGAAATGGCTTGGAGATAGGTCGAGGGTACGTGTTTCGTGAGGGGGAGATGGCTTGCGGATGGCTTGAGAGTACGTGTTTCATAAGGGGAGGGTAAGGAGAAGACAAGACGAGAGTACGTGTTTTTAACCTATTATAACATGAGACGTACGGGAAAGCAGAGCTAATAATGGAGGCGGAGAAGGAGCGAAGATGGACGAGGCAAGGCATAAGGTTAAAGTATATTAAATATAAAGGACAGGTATTGCGGGGATGGAGAAAGCGTCTTACCTTTGCAGTGTAACATTAAACTATTACACCACGATACAGATAGACAATTTCAGCTACACCTACGGCAAGAGCCGCCACACGGTGTTCAACGGGCTGAACCTGAGCTTCAGGGAGGGACGACATATTCTATTAACCATATAAAAAAGGAGGTTGCTATGACTTTGTATGAAAAATCACCTGTATGGACAGTGATATTGGCGGCAATAGCAGTATTTGTTATTGAAACCATTGGACTGTATGTTATGGAAATAACTGGAAACACATCATTCAGTTGGGGTAAGGTGCTATTGTCTTATGGAAGCATGATGTATATCCTAATTGGAATATCAGTAATTGCAGTGAGACATTCCAAGTATTTCTTATGCGTTGGGATACCTTTAATGTTCGCTTTGAACCTGATTGGATGCGTATTGGAGTACGGCATGATATGGACAGCACCAATAATTGCGATTATATCATCAGTGACAGCAATCGTGATAACATTTATACTTTCCAAAGCCATAAACAGAAAAAGAACGAGCATAAATTAGTCTCAATGTGAAACAGATATAACATTAAACTATTACACCATGATACAGATAGACAATTTCAGCTACACCTACGGCAAGAGCCGCCACACGGTGTTCGACGGGCTGAACCTGAGTTTCAGGGAGGGACGCATCTACGGCCTGCTGGGGGCGAACGGCGTGGGCAAGACCACGCTATTGTACAACATACTCGGGCTGCTGCAAGCGAAGAGAGGGACAATCACGATGGACGGGACGGACGTGAGGCTGCGGAGGCCGGAGGTCACGGCGGAGTGTTTCATCATCCCGGAGGAGTTCGAACTGCCGCCATACTCGCTGAAGAAGTATGTGGAGATACACGCGCCGTTCTACCCGAAGTTCTCGGCGAAGGATATGCGGCGCAACCTCGCGCTGTTCGGCATGGAGGAAAACCCGCAGATGGGGAGGCTCTCGATGGGACAGAAGAAGAAGGTACTGATGAGCTTCGCTATGGCGTGCAACACGCGGCTGCTGATACTGGACGAGCCTACGAACGGGCTTGACATCCCATCGAAGAGCCAGTTCAGGAAGCTAATCACATCGGGCATGAGCGAGAGCCGCACGATTATCATCTCCACACACCAAGTGGCGGACATAGAGAACATCTTAGACAATGTTGTGATACTGAGCGGAGGGAAGGTCATCTTCGACCACAGCATAGCGGAGACGGGCGAGGCTCTGCTGTTCGGGGAGAACCTGCCGGGGGCGATATACACGCAGCCGTCGCCGGGAGGGTTCTACACCGTCGCACCGAACACCGACGGGGAGGAGAGCGCGGTGCGGCTCGAACTGCTGTTCAACGCAGTGCTGATGAACCGCGAGGCTATCGAAAGGGCATTCTCCACAAGACGCGAGGCCGCCCCGGCAGAGAAGGACTATACGGCGTATATGCCAAAGGGAGAAAGTGAAAAAGCAAGTGTAGAACTATAACAGAATAGGAGGACAAGGACATGAGAGAGAATTCATCTTTACGCCACTACGGGCTGCTGATAGTGAAATATATGAGGGAGCAGTACCGCACACAGATACTGATGTTCGCGCTGACGCTGTTGATATTCATAGGCATACGCGTCATAGGCAACCTGTTCACCTACGCGATGAGCACGGGCAGCACGGAGCATGACGACGCAATGGGCATCAGCCTGATAATGCAGTACGCGTATATGCTATGCGCCGCCGGGCTGCTGTTCGCCTACCAGACGGCGCACTGCATGCCGTATATGAAGAACAGGGTGCAACACATAGCCTACCTGATGATACCGGCCTCGAACGGGGAGAAGTTCGCGGCGGCGGTGACGATAAGCTATGTGCTGCCGACTGTGTACACATTTCTCGCGCTGCATCTGAGCAATCTGGCGCAGCTGCCGTTCACCGGGGAGTGGATGAGCATGAGCCAGGAATTTACGGGAATGTTCTCAGAGCTGGTACGCACCGAGCCTCAGATTAGCGAGTGGATAATGCGGTTCGCAACGGGGCTTGCGGTGTACAGCGCGGTGAGCATAGTGTTCTCAGGGGGATGGTACACGGCATCGGCCACGCTGTTCCGCCGCCATCCGTTCCTGCTGGGGTCGGTCATACTGTACCTTGCGGGGCAAGTGGCCGGTTTCACTCTGCTGTTCTGCAACTTCAGCCTCTTCCAGAATGCCGATGCAGACCCGGCGGGAATGATGGGGTTGGTGACCAACTATTTCTATGTGCTATCGGCAATATACGCCGTTCTGACTCCGGCACTGTATGTCTTCGCATACCGCAGGATGAAGAGCGCGGAGGTATAACTCTTTAATAAGACAACGTTATGATATTCAAGGAGAGTAAATCGATATTCCTGCAAGTGGCGGAGCGCATCTGCGAGGAGATTGTTGGCGGGGTCTATCAGGAGGAGGGGCGCATTCCCAGTGTGAGGGAGTACTCCACTCTCGTGGAGGTGAACGTGAATACCGCCATGCGGTCATACGACTATCTGCAACAGCAGGGCATCATATACAACAAGCGCGGGATAGGCTATTTCGTGTCGCCCGACGCGAAGACGACTATCATCCGCATTCGCCGCGCACAGTTCATAGAGCAGGAGCTGCCGGAGGTGTTCCGCCAGATGCGTATGCTGGGCATCACGATGGAGGAGCTCAAAACCCTCTATGAGAATAGCGGGCAGTGACAAGTCAGTCGGCCAGAGAGCCGTGCAAGAATACTTTTTTCGTTTTTGTTAATAGGGGAGGATACGCCGATGGGGACGCTATCCTCCCTGTTATGTTTGGACGGAAATGGAAATGGTTGTAACTTTGTTTTACGAAGATGGGGAGAGGATAAGGCGAGAGTACGTGTTTCGGGTATGATGTTCAACAACAAGAGAGAGGATTAAGTAGCAGCCCAAAATTAAACGCTACTTGATTATTTGGAATTAGTAATGACACAATATGATAAACGCTTTGTATCTCTTGCGTCTCTTCTGCGCTCTTTTCCCGCCGTTTAACGGTCACATAGCCCGCTATGCTCCCGTTTTCACGGCAGTAAAACAGCTGCAAAATAGTCCACAAGAGATATACTATTAATTTTGAACAGCTACTTATGAAGAGGATTGTAATGATGGCCGTGGCGGCGATGATGTGGCTGACGGCAGCGCGGGCGCAAGAGCCTGACCAGTATGTTTCGGAGGCTATCAATGCGGAGGATTGGTTCGAAGTCGAGAGGCGGTATGACGAATGCCACGGGCAGCTGACGCCGTTTGTGGACTCGCTGGCGCAGTGCTTCCTGCACCATTTCTTCAACCGCCCGGATTCGGCACTCGCCTACTACCCAAATCTGCTGAACAACCATCAGGCGGAGCTTGGAGGGTCAGTCCCCGCACTGATGTGGTTCATGGCAGACGACATGACAAAGATAGGCGACTACGCCACGGCGGCCTCGCTGATAGAGACGCTCTGCGCAGCCATGAGGGAGGCGGGCGCGACGGAAGCCACATTTGAAAATGCAGCGACCATATACCGTGTACTATCACAGCTTGGCAATGTGATGGAGGTGCAAGGACTGCACCCCGAGGGCAACCGCATCCCGATGGTCATCGGCAGTGCAGGCAACCAGAACGTAATCACTGTGCCAGTATCGGCGCACGGGGCGGCGGACACGCTGATATTCGACACGGGAGCAGGAGTTAACCTCGTCACATACGACTGCGCACGCCGCCTCGGCATGCGTTTCCTTAATGCAAGCATGACAGTCTCGGGAGCAGACACCACAACTGCGCAACTCGCAGTGGCAGACACTCTCCGCATGGGCGACCTGACGCTGAGGAACGTCCCGTTCTATGTGGCAGACCTACGTACCGGACATCCGGAGGCAGACAGCGCGCTCGCGGTACGCAGTTTCCGTGGGGCGATAGGCCCTGTGCTTTTCAACCGATTAGGAGAGATACAGATAGACTTCAGCGACACGACACTCTTCATCCCCTCCGCCCCGACGCGGCTCGACATCGCGCCGAACCTATGTTTCAATTCATCGAACGTCCTCGCACTGCGCTTATACTGCAACGGCAAGGAGGAACATCTGCCGTTCGACACCGGAGCGGCATACACCGCCATCCACACTCCGGGTTTCTACTCCCGCCATGAGGATTACATCCTCAGCCACGGCTCACCAGACACGCTGCGCTGGGGAGGCTATGGAGGATACCACATAGAACACGGCTATGAGGTAAGCCCACTGACTGTCAGAGTGTTTGACACGGAAATAACCCTTGACTCCGTTTTTGTCAGCAAACCGGACGGAGAGGCGGCGGTCAGGAGCGGGGCAATAGGGTGCGACCTGATAATGGGATGCGACAAGGCGATACTCAACATGAGGGATATGTATCTGTATATCAAAAGTAAAGAGTAGTCGTTCAGCACAGTATAAATGAGATAAAGGCAGGATGCCGCTTTGGTATCCTGCCTTTACGTTTCCAGCCCAGTTCGGCCGCACGTCTCACTCTTCAGTCTGCTCTGCCGCCGCACGGTCAGCCATATAGAGGCCGTCAATGATGCCGTCAGAGAGGCCTATCTGCGGCACATAGATATGTTCCGCCGCCGCCACTTCGGCAACGGCGAGGAATATGTCCATAGCAGGGGCTATCACGTCGGCGCGGTCGGGCTTGAGGTCAAAGTGCGCCATGCGCTCCTCCATAGTCATAGGAGCTATCTTCTCATGGAGAGCGCGGACAGCGTTAACCGTCAGCCGCTTATATCGCTTGTCCTTATTGCTCACAAGCTTGTATATCTTGTTGATATTACCGCCCGAGCCTACGATGTCCACACCGTTCAGACCTGCTGTCTGCTCCGCGAGTGTCTTCCGCAGGGAATCCCATTCGCCGTCGGCAACTGAGCCGGCCAGCATACGCACAGTACCTATATTGAAAGACTGGGAAAAGCGCAACTCACCGTCGGTCAAGAGGTTGACCTCCGTGCTGCCGCCACCCACATCGACATAGAGCAGACTGCCACGGCGCGAGCCGAACTGCTCAATATGAGTGTCATAGACCATCCGTGCCTCCTCACTGCCGTCTATGATGTCGATGTCTATGCCGCACTTCTTCCTTATCATCCGGATTATCTCCGCGCCGTTCACAGCATCGCGCATGGCCGATGTGGCGCACGCCCTGTAACGATCCACCGCATAGACCTTCATCATCTGGCTGTATGACTTCATCAGGTGCTTCAGCCGCCCGGCCTTGGCCTCGGAGATGCGCCCGCCGACGAACACATCGAAGCCCAGCCTCAGCGGAACACGCACAAGGAGCTCTTTCTGAAAACGCATATTGCCGTTCTCTTCCGAAACGCTCTTTATGAGCAGACGCACCGCGTTGGTGCCTATGTCTATAGCCGCATACCTCTTCATAATATCTCCTCCTTTTCCTTATAGTATCCATAAATAGCTTCCTGCGAACGCAGAGGCTCAGTGCCACTGCTGACGGGAACGTTTTCCCCAGTGCCGTCCACCACACGCGCATGAGTATTATCAGCGAAGCCCAATTCCACGATGTGCATGAGGTCGCGCTTTATCTCCTCATCATAGACCGGGGTGACTACCTCCACACGGTTCTCCAGATTGCGCGGCATCCAGTCGGCAGAACCGATGAACACCTTATTCTCCCCGCCTGCGGCGAAGACGAATATCCGCGAATGCTCAAGATAGCGGTCTATAATCCCATGGACCGAGATATTGCCCTCGAGCTCATCCGATGTGGTCACGAGCGAACAGTTGCCGCGCACAAGCAGCGACACCTCCACTCCCGCCCGGGCAGCCTCATAGAGGCGGTTCACCATGTCCAAGTCGGTGATGTGGTTGATTTTCACCCTTATATAAGCCTCTTTGCCTTCGCGGAAATTCTTTATCTCATCGTCTATCAGCGAGATGAACCTGTCCTTCATGCTGTTAGGCGAGACGAGCAGATGACGGAAACGCACGGGGACATAGGGTTTCTCGATGAACTCGAAGACCGCCTTCACATCGCGCACTATCTTCATAGAGGCCGTCATCAGGATGTAGTCCGTATATGTACGTGCATTCCCCTCGTGGAAATTGCCTGTGCTGATACAGGCCACGCTGCCCTTGCCTCGTGTGGTCACAAGCAATATCTTGGAATGGACTTTAAGACCGTCAAGACCGAACAGCACACGCACACCGGCATCCTGCATCTTCTTTGACCACCCGATGTTTGATGCCTCATCGAAGCGCGCCAGCAACTCAATGACCACGGTCACCTTCTTACCGTTACGCGCCGCCGCTATCAGAGCCTTGACCACCTTCGACTCCTTGGCGAGCCTGTACAGAGTAATCTTTATCTCCTTCACATCCTTACTGATGGCAGCCTCCTGAAGGACCCGCAGAAAGGAGTTGAAGTTGTGGTACGGCACATGGATGAAACGGTCACGCTCACGGATAATGTCGAATATGCTCCGCCCGGCATCCGAGAGAGCAGCCTTGTCAATCGGTGTCCACGCGGGATACTTGAGAGCAGTACAACCGCAGTCGGGAAATGACATGAGGTCCTTATTGTTGTGATAACGGCCTCCGGCCACGACAGTATCGCGGCGGTCGAGCTCCAAAGCACGCATCACACGCGAGAGCAGGTCTTTCGGCATACCAGCATCGTAGACAACGCGGAGCGGCATGCCGCGCTTCCTGTCCTTCAGCCCTTTGGAAATCTTCTGAAGGACGCCGCTGCGGGGGTCGTTGTCTATCTCCATCTCCGCATCGCGCGTAAACTTGAACGAGTAAGCCTCGAAACCGCTATAGCCCGTCCCCTGAAATATATACGGCATACAGAACCTCACCACATCATCGACAAACATGAGGTAATGCCGCCCGTCCTTATTGTCCGGCAGGCGCAAGAAGCGCCCCGCCACACCGACAGGCAACTCCACGAACGCATAGTCCGTGCCGGTGCGCTTGCCCCCGTCCCTCGTCATCCTGACGGCAAGATATATATTCGCGTCGTTCTCAATGTCGAAATGCTTTATCGAAGAAAACCACACGGGTATCACCATACCGGCCAGACGCTCCTTGTAAAACGCCGTGATGTAGTCCCGCTGCCCTTCATTCAGCTGCCCTTCGTCAAGCAGGAAAATATTCTCCTTCTCCAGCTCTCCAAGCACGCCGTCAAGTGTGGCCTCGAACAGGCGCGTATAGTCC
>JADIMV010000004.1 GCA_017694515.1 Candidatus Aphodosoma intestinipullorum | reverse complement strand
ATATAAGAGAGGGAAATACAGGATCAGGGAGAACCGGGGGCTGACGGCTACGGTTTTCAGGATGGTGCTGGAGGGGGATACGCGCTATGTGTCCGCTCCGGGCCAGTTTGTCAATGTGGAGCTGCCGGGGAAGTTCCTGCGGAGACCGATTTCGGTGTGCGACTGGGACGAGGAGAGCATTACGCTGATTTACAAGGTGGTCGGCGAGGGGACGGAGATGATGAGCCGTATGGCCGAGGGCGAGGTGCTGGATGTGCTGACGGGGCTGGGGAACGGCTTCGACACGCAGGTGAGGACGAAACACCCGCTCCTTGTGGGGGGAGGCGTTGGCGTTCCGCCTATGTATGCGCTGGCGAAGAGGCTCATCGGCGAAGGGAGACGCCCGACGATGATTATGGGCTTCAATACGGCGGATGAGGTGTTCTACTACGATGAGTTCAAGGCGTTGGGGATGGATGTGTTCGTCACGACGGTGGACGGCACCGGCGGGACGAAGGGCGTGGTGACAGACGCGATGGAGAAGTACGGTATACTGTTCGACTATCTGTATGCGTGCGGGCCAGTGCCGATGCTGAAAGCTCTGGCGGAGGGAGTGATGACGGACGGGCAGCTGTCGTTAGAGGAGCGCATGGGGTGCGGTTTCGGCGCGTGTGTGGGCTGTACCTGCAAGACGCGTGAGGGCTACAAGCGCATCTGCAAGGAGGGGCCTGTGCTGAGGAAGGATGAGGTAATATGGTGAAAATGAAAAATATGGATAAGGAAGATATGTTAGTTCCCCAAGAGGGGGATGTGCTGCTTTGCGTGAGTATCACGAAGTCTATGAAGTCAGGGGAGCGTGGTTCTTTGTATGAGGCTACACGCAAGTGGTGGCGACTTAGCCCAAAGACAGTACAGGATGTGACGCATGTCCTTGGAGTGTATGAAGGAGAGGTGAAGGTGGTGTATGATGATGTGGTGTGGCAACTGACGGCTGACCCGCGATATGCAGGTAGATTGGAATTTACAAGTGCACATCCAGATGGTGTGAAGTCTGATTATATAGGTAAGTATTACCGTATGCGCAGACCGACAGTTAAATTGAGAAAAGAGAATAAGTTGTGACTAAGGATATTGATTTGAGTGTTGACCTGTGCGGTCTGCGTCTGGATAACCCGGTTGTTCCGGCGAGCGGCACATTCGGCTTCGGCAAGGAGTTCAAGGATTTCTACGACATAAACATACTCGGCAGTTTCTCGTTCAAGGGGACTACGCGCGAGGCACGCTACGGAAACCCTACGCCGAGGATAGCGGAGTGCGGCGCGGAGGGGATGATCAACGCCGTGGGGCTACAGAACTCCGGCATAGACGCGGTGATAGAACGGGAGCTTCCGGAGATGGCGAAGTATTTCCATAAACCGGTGATAGCGAACATCAGCGGCTTCTCGGTGGAGGAGTATGCGGAGTGCTGCGAGAAGATAGACCGACAGCCGCAGGTGGGGCTGATAGAGGTGAACGTGAGCTGTCCGAACGTGAGACACGGCGGGATGAGCTTCGGTACAGACCCTGAGGCCGCAGCAGAGGTGACGCGTGCTGTCAAGGCCGTTACGACGAAACCCGTGTTCATCAAGCTGAGTCCGAACGTAACCGACATAGTGGCGATAGCGCGGGCGTGCGAGGAGGCCGGGGCTGACGGCATCTGTCTGATAAACACGCTGCTCGGCATGAGGATAGACTTGAAGAGACGGCGGCCGGTGGTGGCCAACGTGATGGGCGGCTTCTCGGGGCCGGCTGTGTTCCCCGTGGCGGTGCGGATGGTGTATCAGGTGAGGAAGGCGTGCCGCGTGCCGGTGATGGGTTGCGGCGGAGTGGCCACGGCGCGGGACGTGATAGAGATGATGATGGCCGGCGCGACGGCTGTGCAGGTAGGGGCGATGAACTTGAAGAACCCGTATGCCTGCAAGGAGATAATAGAGGCGTTGCCCGGAGAGATGAAACGACTGGGCATCAGCAGGCTGAGGGATATTATCGGCGTGGTGGAATGATGTTCCGATGCAGATGTCATGCATTTCTGTACTGTATACGTTGTGAGTTATGAGAGGTGCGATAACCATATTGACTATTTTGGCGTGCCTGTCTGTGGAGGCGCAGAAGATGTTTGTCCCGGGCTTCGAGATGTTCAATGACCGTTTCGAGGGGGCAGTGCGGAAGGTGACGGAGACAGAGCGGATGAATGTGTACGAGGAAGGCGTGCCGACAGACGTGGAGACCACGCGCATCTATCGTTATGACCGCGACGGCAGGCTGCTGAACTACGAGGAGCGGCGGGAGGTGTATGCGCCGATGAGAGGGGGAGTTGGATGGATGGAGTATCGAGCGAAGTATGACGGAGAGAGACTGGTAAGGGTAGATGTATATGATACATACGAATGGGTCAGCGCATCGCATTTCATGTATGACAGTCTCGGGCGGATGGCTCGCGTGGAGCGGTATGAGTATTCGCCCGACCCGTATGAAGAGTTCACCGAGGTGATGACCGCAGTCACGGCTTTCGTCTACGATGGGGAGGGACGGGCTGGCGTGGCGGCCACATTTACGACCGATAACAGCGTGATGATAGAGAGGTATGAATATGATACTTGCGGCTGTGTGTCGGATGTCGTGATGCAGGTGTTTTCAGAGGACGCACTGGCATGGCACACCGTGACGGAATATGAGAATGACAGCAACTGCAATGTGCTGTCGGAGTATGAGTCATGGCCTATGACGGGACAGTCGCGCCTCACATCGTATTGGCATGACGGTCACGGCAATATAGTAAAGATGCTGTATGCAGACGAGAATGACAATGTGCAGACCAATACGGTGGAGTACACATACGACAGTGCGGGCAACTGGGTGCGGAAGCATGAGTCGTCGGACGGCTATACGCTGCTTGACGCGAAGCGGAGGATACGGTATTATAAGGATAGCGGAATTACAAGGGTAGCGGAACAGACTGATAACCATATATTAATGAGATGAGAAAGAGAGATGTTATTATAGCCTGCGATTTCAGCAGCGCGGAGGAGACTATGAAGTTCCTCGACAAGTTCAGAGAGAAGAAGCCGTTCGTGAAGATAGGCATGGAACTCTATTATGCGGAAGGACCGTCGATAGTGCGTGAGATAAAGAGGCGCGGACACAGGATATTCCTCGACCTAAAACTGCACGACATACCTAACACGGTGAAGAAGGCAATGGCTGTGCTGAGCCGTCTGGATGTGGATATGTGCAATGTTCACGCGGCGGGGACGATAGAGATGATGCGTGCCGCAGTGGAAGGGCTGACGCGGGAGGACGGCACGAGGCCGCTGCTTATCGCGGTGACGCAGCTCACATCGACAAGCGAGGAACGTATGCAGAAAGAGTTGCTCATCAATGCAACGATAAATGATACAGTAGTGAAGTATGCGCAGAACGCCAAGGAGGCGGGTCTGGACGGCGTGGTATGTTCTCCGCTTGAGGCCGGCATGGTGAAGAAGGCTTGCGGAGAGGAGTTTATGACTGTCACGCCGGGCATACGTTTTGCCGACGGTGAGGCGGGAGACCAAGTGCGCATCACCACTCCGGCGCGTGCAAGGGAGATAGGTACGGACTACATAGTGGTAGGGCGGCCAATCACAGCAGCGGCAGACCCGGTGGCGGCGTACCGCAGATGCGTGGCAGAGTTCGTAGGATAGCAAACAGATAACCAAATTAATAGGGATAGAATTATGGAAATGGAACGCAAGATAGCGAAAGACCTTCTGAAGATTGGGGCGGTATTTCTCCGCCCGGATGAGCCGTTCACATGGGCAAGCGGCATCAAGAGCCCGATATATTGTGATAACAGGATGACACTCACCAGTGTGGATGTACGCGGCGATGTGGAGGCGGGATTGGCAGAGACTGTGAAGACAAAGTTTCCGGAGGCGGAGGTGCTTATGGGTACATCGACGGCGGGCATAGCGCACGCCGCAATCACGGCCACGATACTCAATCTGCCTATGGGTTATGTGCGCAGCGGCGCGAAAGACCACGGGCGGAACAACCAGATAGAGGGAAAGCTTGAGAGGGGACAGAAAGTGGTTGTCATAGAAGACCTCATATCGACGGCAGGCAGCTGTATAGAGGTGGTCAATGTGCTGCGGGAGGCCGGGGCTGAAGTGCTCGGCGTGGCAAGCATTTTCACTTACGGGATGAAGAAAGGGCTTGACCGTCTGGCCGAGGCGGGCGTGGTGAATTACAGCCTGTCGAACCTCGACACGCTTGTGGATGTGGCCGCCGAGGAGGGCTATATCAGAGAGGAGGACAAGGAACGGCTTATAAAGTTCAGAAACAACCCGTCGGACGAGAGTTGGATGAAACGGTAAAACTGTTGGAGGATAGGATATGTTACGCAATCTGCTTGACCCGACCGACCTGACGGTAGGGGAGATAGACGAGATAATGGAGCGGGCGCTGGACATCATAGCGCACAGGGAGAAGTATGCCGATGCTTGCCGGGGGAAGAAACTGGCTACGCTGTTCTATGAACCAAGCACAAGAACGCGGCTCAGTTTCACGGCCGCAATGATGGAACTCGGGGGCAATGTACTCGGATTTTCGGATGCCGCGAACAGTTCGGTGAGCAAGGGCGAGACTGTGGCCGACACGGCGCGGGTCATATCGTGCTTTGCTGACATCATCGCCATGCGCCATTTCAAGGAGGGCGCACCGCTCGTGGCGGCACAGTATGCCACGATACCGGTGATAAACGCCGGTGACGGAGGCCACAGTCACCCGACACAGACGATGACCGACCTGCTGACCATCAGAAGGGAGATAGGGCATTTCGACCATATCACTGTCGGGCTGTGCGGCGACCTGAAGTTCGGGCGCACGGTGCATTCGCTTATCAAGGCATTGGGGCGTTATGAGGGGGTGAAGTTCGTGCTTATCGCGCCGGACGAATTGCGCCTGCCGGATTACATAAAGAAAGACGTGTGCGATGCGCACGGGCTTGAATATGAGGAGGTAAGTACGCTGGAGGAGGCTATGCCGCAGCTCGATGTGCTATATATGACCCGTGTGCAGCAGGAACGATTCGATGACCGGGCAGAGTATGAGCGGCTGAAGGACAGCTTCATACTCGATGCGGCGAAGATGGCTCTCGGCAAGAGGGATATGATCGTGCTGCATCCGCTGCCGAGGGTTAACGAGATAGCACAGGAGGTGGACGATGACCCACGGGCGGCGTATTTCCGTCAGGTGGAGAACGGTAAGTTCGTGCGTATGTCGCTGATATACACTCTGCTCAAATGGAAAGAGGAGGGACGGACAGCAGAACCTGACGGGCATACGCACGTTGAAGGACCGAAGTGCCGACATACAAGGTGCATTTCATCGATAGAGCCGGTGAAACCGTTGTATATCAAGGGTGAGGACGGGCGATGCAGATGCCTGTACTGCGAGACCGAGATGGAAGAATAGTTCGTTCATATAGTTTCTTCATATAATTTCTTCATGAGGCGGCGCGTATGGTGTGATACCATGCGCGCCGCTGTTTTTGTAAGCCTAAGCCTCGTTTGGGGTAGATGAAAGGAGGCCGCAGGCGGCACTGATGTCCTCGCCCCGTGAGCGGCGTATGGTGCAGGTTATGCCGTTGTCGGAGAGATAGTCGCGGAACTGCTCCATCTTTTCCTGAGAGGGGCTGTGGAGGGCGACGCCGGGAATGGAGTGGAAGCGGATGAGGTTGACGCGGCATTCGAGTCCGCGCAAGAGGCGGACTATCCCGGCGGCGTGGCGGCGTGTGTCGTTGCTCCCTTCAAACATGGTGTATTCGAACGATATGCGCCGCTGGTGCGACCAGTCGTGCAGGCGGAGTTCGCTGATGATGTCTGTGATGCTGTATGCGCGTTCGGCGGGCATCATGGCGGCGCGTTCGTCGGGGAATGGGTTGTGGAGGCTTATGGCGAGATGACACTCGGAAGCGGCGATGAAGCGGCGCAGTCCGGGCAGGAGTCCGACGCTGGATACGGTGATGCGGCGCGGACTCCACGCGTAGCCCCATGGGGCTGTGAGCGCGGTGGTGGCGTGGAGGATGCTGTCTGTGTTGTCAAAGGGTTCGCCCATGCCCATGAAGACTATGTTGGTGAGGCTGTCGCGCTCATCGATGGAGTATATCTGGTTGAGTATCTCTGCGGTTGTGAGGTTACCGCTCCATCCTTGCCGTCCGGTCATGCAGAAGTGGCAGCCCATACGGCAGCCAACCTGACAGGAGACGCAGAGTGTGGCGCGGTCGGTTTCGGGGATGTAGACTGTTTCGATGAGGCCGTGTGCGGCGGGGAACAGGTATTTGCGTGTGCCGTCGGCGGACTGTGCGGCGCGGACGGGCGGAACGCACCCTATGTCGTAGCGGGCTGCGAGGGCGGCGCGTCCTTTGAGTGAGATGTTGCTCATCTCGTCTATCGAGTGTATGTGCTTCTTGTAGAGCCAGTCGGCTATCTGTTTGGCGGTGAAAGGAGGCAGTCCAACGGAGGCGGCCACTTCACGGAGTTCATCGAGTGTCTTTCCTAAAAGGGGTTCTTTCATTGTCATGTCAGTTTTGGCAGGCAAAGTTAGCATATTCACGGGAGACGGGCAAGTGGGGCGCGGATGTGGTGCGGTATGGGAGAGGGTGGCGTGAGAGTACGTGTTTGGGCGGTTGCGGATAGGGAGGGTCTTCGGAGAGTCTTCGGAGGGGCTTCGGCGAGAGTACGTGTTTTTAACCTTAATTTACTAATCGGCTTGAGTGCGGCGCGGCAGATGCGGGGTTCTGATGTGGCGAAAGAAAATGAGGATGACAATGTGGCAGTGTCGCGGGCTGGCACGGATTTTGCAGAAGTATAAGTGCGGATGCGGCGGGCTGACGAGGCTCTGCCGGGAGATGCGCAAGTACAAATAATAACATTTAAATACATACAGTTATGATTTCACAGAAGTTACAACAGGCAATCAATGACCAGATAGCAGCTGAGCTGTGGTCTGCAAATCTTTATCTCGCGATGTCGTTCTATCTTGAAAGAGAGGGTTTTGACGGCTTCGCACATTGGATGAAGTGCCAGTCGGAGGAGGAGACTGACCATGCATATCAGATGGCACAGTATATGATTAAGCGTGGCGGTGTGCCTAAAATCGGTATGGTGGATGTTGTCCCGGAAGGATGGGGCGGCCCACTGGAAGTGTTTGAGCATGTGTATGAGCATGAGTGCCATGTGTCGAAGCTTATAAATGAGCTTGTGTCTGTGGCTTCGGCCGAGAAGGACAATGCTACTCAGGATTTCTTGTGGGGATTTGTCCGTGAGCAGGTAGAGGAAGAGGCTACGGCACTGGATATAGTCGAGAAGATGAGGCACGCCAAGGATCTGGGCGGTGTGTTCTATCTGAACGATAAGCTCGGCGCACGTAAATAAGAAGCAGGTCTTCAGATTTACAGGTATAAGTGAGGGCGTATAGAATTTTTCTATACGCCCTCACTTTATTGTATGAGCCAGAGTCAGCGGTCTATACGGATGAAGTTGAAGTCACGGTCGAAGATGAGTTCCAGTCCGTTGCTCAGTTCTACCTCGTAGTAACCTCTGTCGGTCAGTTCGATTTTGGTCACGTCGTTACCGCTGTGATTATCGGTCACGTAGGCCATGATTTTTTCGGGAACCAGCGAGGCGGGTACGGGATTGGTGCGGTTGCAGTCTATCTCAATCCATTGGCCGTCAGCATCGAATGTGATGCTGATGTCTTTACGCAGTTCCACTTCGTATGTTATTTCCCAGTCATCGGTCTCTTTCTCTATGGATATAATCTCGTCTACATTGAAATGAGCAGAGAGAGTTTCCTGAGCTTTGGATGGAAGCTCCTCAAACGGTATGCGGCGGTCATCGTCATAGTCTCCGTTGTCTGTGCCTATGAGGTTGAAGTCCTTGTCGAAGAGCAGGTCGACACCGTTGCTAAGCTCGATTTCGTATGTGCCGTTTCCTTTCTTTTCTATCCCTGATATAAACGCGCGGCTATAATTGCTGTTTACGTAATCC
>JADIMV010000054.1 GCA_017694515.1 Candidatus Aphodosoma intestinipullorum | reverse complement strand
CTTTTATTCATACCCTTCAACCCAAACCCCAAAACAAACCCCAAAACACGTACTCTCGACCTGCCCCCTCCCTGAACACTCACTGGCCAAACACGTACCCTCTCCCTATCCTCTCCCTGATTTCACCCTCTCTCTGGCACATTTTTTGTTGTCCATCTGAGAAAAGATGCGTATCTTCGCGGCGGACAAGGCGCATGGCCGATGTTCGCGGCAGCGTTTCGTTCAAACAATCAGTTTTAATCGTAATATGGAATCAAAAAGACATCTCTCAGGCCTGACCGATGCCGAAGTGCTCGAAAGCCGCCGCCTTCATGGCGTGAACATCCTGACACCCACAAAGAAACAACCCCTTTGGAAGAAATTTCTCGAGAAGTTCCGCGACCCGCTCATCATCATCCTCCTCGTGGCCGGCACTCTCTCCATCTGCATCTCCTGCTATGAGTTCTGGCACTTGGGTCATAGCGCCACTATATTCTTTGAGCCTGTCGGCATATTCATCGCCATACTCCTCGCCACTGGCCTCTCTTTCATCTTTGAAGTCAAGGCCGAACGCGAGTTCGCCATACTCAACACGGTCAACGACGACGAGCATGTCCGCGTCATCCGCAACGGGAACACTGTGGAGATACCCAAGAAAGACGTGGTTGTCGGCGACATAGTGGTCATCGGCACAGGCGATGAGATACCTGCCGACGGCGAACTCATCGAAGCCATATCGCTCAACGTCGACGAATCCACGCTCACCGGCGAGCCTATATGCGCCAAGACTGTCGACCCCGACCTCTTCGACCGCGATGCCACATTCCCCTCAAACCACGTGATGCGCGGCACGAAAGTCATGGAAGGCCACGGCATTTTCCGCGCAACCGCCGTAGGCGACCATACTGAAAACGGCAAGGTCTTTGTCGCCGCACAGATTGACAACAGCGTTAAGACTCCGCTCAACGAACAGCTGGAGCGGCTGGCCGGCGTGATAACCAAGATAGGCTACACCTTTGCCGCGCTCATCATCATCGGCCGCCTCTTCATCTACTTCACCACAGAGCCTTTCGAATGGATATCGTTCATAACATACCTCTTGCAGACAGCCATGATTGCCGTGACGCTCATCGTTGTCTCAGTCCCCGAAGGGCTGCCGATGGCCGTCACTCTAAGCCTTGCCTACAGCATGAGGCGTATGCTCAAGACCAACAACCTCGTCCGCAAGATGCACGCCTGTGAGACCATGGGTGCCACAACGGTCATCTGCACCGACAAGACCGGTACTCTCACTCAGAACCAGATGCGCGTGGCCGACACGCAATTCTTCTCCCTCCCGTCACAGACGCTTGGCGAAGACCCGATGAGCCTCATGATTAAGGAGGGCATAGCGGTCAACTCCACCGCATCCCTTGACCTCACAGACCCTGCGCATCCCAAGGTGCTTGGCAATCCCACAGAAGGTGCGCTACTCCTTTGGCTCAGGGACAACGGCGTGAACTATCTCGACCTCAAGGAAGCCGCGCCCTGCGTCGAGGAACTCCCCTTCTCCACCGAACGCAAATATATGGCTACCGTAGTCGATTCTCCTCTCCTTGGCAAACGTATGCTCTACGTCAAGGGTGCGCCCGAGATTGTCTACTCTCTCTGCCGTTCTGTCAGTGGCGATGTGCCGAAAGAGGACATTGACCTCCGGCTCTCCGCATACCAGAACAAGGCGATGCGCACACTCGGATTCGCCTGCCAGCCTCTCGATGAAGGTACTCCGGCCATAGCCGATAATAAGGTTGTCGCCCCCGCCCTCACATTCCTCGGCATCGTTGCCATCTCCGACCCCGTGCGTCAGGATGTGCCGCACGCCGTAAGCGAATGTCTCACTGCCGGCATCGACATTAAGATTGTCACTGGCGATACCCCAGCCACTGCTAAGGAGATTGGCCGCCAGATTGGCCTTTGGCACGATGGGCGTGACACCGACAAGAACATCATCACAGGCGAGGAGTTCGCCCGTCTCTCCGACAAGCAGTTGGAAGAGAAGGTGAACGGATTCAAAATCATATCCCGTGCACGCCCGCTCGACAAGAAACGTCTTGTCGAGGCGCTTCAGCGCATAGGCCACGTAGTGGCCGTCACGGGCGATGGCACAAACGATGCCCCTGCCCTCAAGGCCGCACACGTCGGCCTCTCCATGGGCGACGGCACTTCCGTAGCCAAGGAGGCCAGTGACATAACCATCATAGACAACTCCTTCACCAGCATAGGCCGTGCCGTAATGTGGGGACGCTCCCTCTACCGCAATATACAGCGGTTCATCCTTTTCCAGATGACTGTCAATGTCGCCGCCTGCCTCATAGTCCTCGCCGGCGCGTTCATGGGCACAGACTCCCCGCTCACTGTCACACAGATGCTGTGGGTGAACCTCATCATGGACACATTCGCCGCCATGGCGCTCGCCTCGCTGCCTCCCTCGCCCTCTGTGATGAAGGAGAAGCCGCGTGACCGCAACGCCTTTGTCATAAACAAGGCCATGAAGTACAACATAGTCATCACCGGTGCGCTCTTTTTCCTGACGCTTGTCGGGCTGCTCTTCATATTCCAGCACGCCGACATCCGCAGTGTGGCCGGGCTGCTCGATTTCCCGTTCGGCAGGGAGAAAGGCTCACTCTCGCCCTATGAGCTTAGCCTCATGTTCACCATCTTCGTATTCCTCCAATTCTGGAACATGTTCAATGCACGTGCTTTCATGACAGGACGTTCCGCGTTCCATTTCGCGGGCATGAAAGCCTTCTGGCTCATTGCTGTACTCATCATCGTGGGTCAGTACCTCATTGTTACCTTCGGCGGAAAGATGTTCAGCGTTGTGCCGCTCTCGTGGGCAGACTGGGGGCTGCTCATCCTGCTCACCTCCGCCGTCCTTTGGATTGGCGAGATTGTCCGGCTCATCTCCCGCCTGCGGTGCAAAAGCAGGCAGTAATTTCAACTCCTTGTTCATAAAATGGAAGAGGGGTCAGGCGTTACAACAAAACGCCCGACCCCTCTTCTTAAACAAGCCTTTATCTTTCTTTCCCAAACACGTACTCTCGTCCTATCCTCAGCCTGTCCTCAAAATCCACCTCTCATATACAAACCCCAAGTCCTCATACCGTGCTGACCACTCTCACCTCGCTGCGCGAACTGTCCACGCGCTTCACCTCTATCTGCGCCTTAATCCTTTCGCGCAGCCCCTCCACATGACTGATTATCCCCACGCGCCGTCCGCCCATCCTGTGCAACCGTTCGAGCGTCTCCATCACCGTGTTGAGGCAGTCGCCGCTCAGTGTCCCGAACCCCTCGTCTATGAACAGTATATCTACCGACAGCCCCATGCGGCTTATCGATGACAGGCCTAATGCCAGCGACAGTGATACCATGAAACTCTCGCCTCCGGACAGCGTGCTTGCCGGGCGCGAAGTTCCGCCCTGATAGTAGTCCCGCAGTAATATGGTCAGCGAACCGGCCTGGCATTCAAGTTCATACCTCTCGGTCAGCTGTCTCAGGTAACGGTTTGCGGAGAGCAATAGCTCTCTCATCACATAGCTCTGTGCTATATTGCGGAATGTCTTGCCCGTAGCGTCACCGAACAGTGTGCATAGCCTGTTCCATTTTTCATAATCCGCTCTCAGTCTGTCGGCCTCCTGTTGTACATTGCTGATAAGTTGCCTGTTCCGTGCGTCCTCATCGAGCCGTGCCTTCATTTGCCCTATATTCCGGTTTAACTGTGCTATTCCCTCTTCCATCTCGGCGATTGCCGTCGCCTGCACTTTCCGCATCTCCTCTTCGGGCGCGGGTCTCTCTTTCTCATGTCGGCGCAACTCTTTTTCTGCCAGTTCATACGCCGTGCGTCTCCTCATCCCCTCATCCGCCGTGCTGTGCAGCCGGTTTCTTGTCTCCTCGATTTCCTCTGCTCCGCAATGTTCTAATTCTTCGATTCTGCGCTCTCCTATCTCTTCATGTCCGGCAAGAAACGCACCAATCTTGGCCGCATACTCTTTCTCGTCCGCCACAGCCGTTGTGATTGCGTTGTGCAGTGCGGCGGCCGCCGCCCCCAGCCTGCTCCACTCTCTTGTCAGCTCTGCCGTTTCTGCCTTGATGCCCTGCGCATTTCCCCATTCTGGAAACTGTGTCAGAACCTCTCTCCGCACTGATTCTGCCGAGGCCAGCTCTTTCTCGGCCATATCTATTGCCGATGCCAGTTCTTTCGACCTTGCCTGTTCCGAGTTGTATCTCCCGGCTTCAGCCTCTATTCTCTCAATGAAAAGGCTATGGTCTCTCTCCCAGTCCGTTTTCCATCCGTGCCACGTAATGCGTTCCTCCACTGACCTCATCGCCTCCCGCATCCTCTCCGTCTCAGTGTCTGTCATGTTGCGCCCGTTCTCCACTCTCTTCTGCAATGTGTCGTATGCCTTTTCCGCATTATTATGTCGCTGTGCCGCTTCATCCCGATGCCGTTGCTGCACGTCTTTCCTCTTTTGCATATCGGCCACTTCGTCACGCAGTGCTTGTATCTCTTTTATCTTTTCAGTTATACTGTTAAGTTTCGACTGGTTTTCTTCAATCAGGCGGGTCAGCCTGTCGCGCTCATTCACCCCAATGCCGCACTCTGCGCAACGCCTCTCCGCTTCCTTGTCCGCAAGGCTTTCCGCGCTTTTCGCCTTTCGGGTTTCCTCTTTGCTGTTTGCGTGGAGTTCATCGCAGCTTTTCTGCCTTTCATCATTGGCTATCAGTGCATTGTTAGCCAACTCATATTCGCTTTTGGCCTCTCTGACTGCTTTTTCCATCGGCGCAAGCAGCGACTGGAATTCCATGTCGTCATGCACACTCTCCACCCTTTGGCCGCACACTGGGCAAATGTCGCCTGCCGAAAGTCTGGCGCGTGCCTCTTTTGCCCAGTCGGCCACGCTCTCCTTCTGCTTGTCATACAGCTTTTCTGCCATCTCTAATGCGCTTCTCTTCACTGCAGCGGCCTCCGCAAGCGGTTTGCGTTCTTCCTGGCACTTGCGGCTACGCCTCTCCGTCTCTTCTTCTCTCCGCTCGGCAGCCTCTCTCTCCCTGCGCTTCTCGTCAAACCTCTCTATGGCTGCCCGCGCCTCTTTTAGCAACTCCCTCTCGCGCTCCGCCTCATCCTTGTTTCGTTCAGTCTCGCCGGGCGACATGGCGTTGAGCCTGCGGTTCATCTCGTCTACCATCTTCTGCATCGCCACGTTTTCTTCCTCGGCTTTCGCAAGCTCAGCCCCGCTTGTCTCCACATCTGCCTTTTGTACTTCAAGGCTCTTTTCCAGTTCCGCAAGCAGCCGCGCATATTTCGCACACTTGCCCTCCGACCGGACTGCACTGCGCAATGCCGCCGTAATGGTCTGTATGTTGGCGTACATAGCCCCGTTGGCTTCCTCTGAATGAAGATACTCTTCTGTCCGTATCAATTCTTCTCTTCTCTCTTTCAGTCTCTCCGTGAGCCATACCGTGCTGCCGTACAGCGCGGCATATCTCTTTGCAAGCCTCTCAGCTTCAACCCAGTTCTGTTGCTGCCTCTCCTTGATGCCGCACAACGCCCCTCTCCACATCCGCACGTCTTTCGTAGCGTCCCAGTCGGCTACTCTCTTTTGCAGCATCCTGTAATCCTCAGACCGCATCTCTTTTTCGGCTGTACGCCACTCCTGTTCGCTCCGTGTCAACTTGTTTTTCAACTCGTCCATCCTAATCCGCCACGCGAGTATCTTCTCTGCCGCAGCTTTCTGCACGGCTACTCTCTTCACCTCTTCCTCGCTCCTCCCAATGGCGGCTTCTATCTCGGCAATCTCCTCATCCGCAAGCGTCTGTATATTGCCTATCTTCTTTCGTTCTTCTTCGTACAGGCTTCGTTTATCGCGTGTGACGTTGAATATTTCAGCCCCTATGCGGCTGTAAATCTCCGTGCCGGTCAGTTTTTCGAGTATCTCCGATTTGTCGCCCTCCTTGCTTTGCAGGAACTTTGTGAAGTCTCCCTGCGCAAGCATTGTCGTGCGGCAGAACTGTTCGAATGTCAGCCCCACGGCTTCTGCCGCTATCTCCTTTTTTATATCGTCCAATTTTACCAGCTCCTCTACCGATGTGTGGTTCATCAGCGACCACTGCACTTTCTGCAATGTGCCGTCACTCTTTTTCCTCGCCCGCGAAACATACCACTTTGCGGTATATTCAGCCCCGTTCGTCCCGAGGAAATCCAGTTCTGCCCATGCTTCTGTGCTGTTTCGCCTCATAAGCTGGCGGCAGTCATCGGTTTTCATGTTATACTGCTTGGCTGATGACGATATGCCGCTGTCCTTATAATCCTCTTTCGCTGCCCGCTCCATACGTGGCGTGGCGTTATACAGCGCGAGGCAGATGGCATCGAGTATAGTAGTCTTTCCCGCTCCCGTCTCTCCGCAGATTAGGAACAGCGGCTCTTCCGCCAGCGGGCCGTTGTCGAAGTCTATTACGGCATTCTCTATCGATGCTATGTTCTTTATGGCAAGTCTGTGCAGTCTCATAGTGATGTATCGGTGTCTTGGCTGTTGCCGTGGCTTTCTCTGAATGTCATTCTGACCGCCTCTTCCATGAGCGATGCGAGTTCTTCGTCCATCTCCTCACCCTCGCTCTCTTTGTAATAGCGGCGGGCTATCTCTATTGGGCTTATCTCCTGTAGCTCCTGTACGGAAATGCGTTCCGCGCCCTCCGCCGTCACTCTTTCCCCACGGTTTACCTTTATATAGCAGAACTTGCACTCTTTGCCCTCTACGGCCTTGAATGCAAGTTCGGTACAATCGGGCGGCAACCCTTTGTCCGCCGTGACGTTGAGGCGCACGTATGCGCTCATGTCGTCAGGCAGTCCGGCCAGCTGTTCCAGTGTTTCGTCAAATGGAGCAGGCTTTTCGGGTATGGTTATCAGCGGCATGGGATTGTGTATCTCCACTGTCCTGATTTCAGGCTTCTCGCCGCTGCGCAATTCGGCTATCGTGACCGAATGGCGGTAGTCTTCATCGAAACTGACCGGGACAGGCGACCCGCTATATCGCGCCGTACCCCCTGTGGAGCGCACCGTCTGCGGACGGTGTATATGGCCGAGTGCGAGATAGTCATATCCCCACCCTAAGTCGCCTATGTCCGTATAGTCCATTCCCCCTATCGTGTCATCATGTCCCGTTGTGTCGCTCCCGCTCACGGCGAGATGCGCCATCAGCACCACTGGCAGGCCGCTTGTATTGCGCTCCGCTATCCTGTCGAGTATCTTCTGGAAGAACAGCCTCTGCCGATTCTCTTTCGGCGTGTCGTCATCTATGAGTGGGAAGTTGTTCGGATAGATATGCGGTATAGCCGCGACATACCCTGTCGTTCGCGACTCTCTATCCTTGATTTCTATGATATGACGGTTGAGGTCTACACCGTCCGCGTCCCTATATATGCCGCCTATGACGTGCAGCCCGAAGTGCTGCCACAGGCTGCGGTCTATTTCGAGTTTCTGTCCGCTGTCGTGGTTGCCCGCTGTAACGACTATGCTCATTTCCTCACACGCCCGGTGTATTTCGAGCATCGCTTCAGTGTACATCCTCTGTGCCGACGATGAGGGGTTGGCGTAGTGGTACACATCGCCGCTGACCACCATCACATCGGGCTGCTCCGTCCTCACCGTCTCCGCCAGCTCTCTGAGAAATGCCTGCTGCTCACGGCTGCGGTCGTAGTTGTAAAGCACATGGCCGAGATGCCAGTCGCTTGTGTGCAGTATCTTCATTGCGGGGCACCGGTTTATCGCGAAAGCACCTCTATGAAGCTCCCCGGCAGGTATATGTTCTCCACCGTCAGTGCGTCACGGAACAGCGGTGCTATATCTTCATCCCTGAAACCTGCTATGCCGCACCCTATGCGCGTGACAAGGAAACGGTATTCGCCGTGCGCCTTGGCAAATTCGATAAACTCGTCTACATACGGCTTTATCTTGTCCACTCCGCCGTGCATGGTCGGGATGGCGTAGCAACGTCCGGTCATGCCGACACCGACACCCCATTCCGCACCGAATTTCTGATGTGCTGTCCGCGCCGCGCCGCCTCCATGCATACCCGCAAGGTTGCTGCCGAACACGAATATCTCATTCTCCCCCAGACTCGCTATCATGGCCGGAGCTATTCGTTCATTCCTTTCCATATATCCAATGCTTTACTCATTATCTCCTTGTGGTCGAACGCCAGTTCGGGTAACTCATTGACAGGAAACCACTCTGCCCGTGCGGCGTCCTCGCCCCCGCACACTTGCCTGCGTCCATCCATACTGCACAGGAACGCCACAGTCACTACCCTTCCTCGCGGGTCACGGTCTACGGCAGTGAACGCGCCTATCTGCACAAGGCTCTCCGGCGCGGCCTCTAATCCCGTCTCCTCCCTCAGTTCCCTCGCTGCGCACTCCTCCGCTGTCTCTTCCATCTCCATGAAGCCGCCGGGAAACGCCCACGCGCCGCGATACGGCTCATGTCCGCGCTCCACGAGAAGCACATACGCCTCTCCGCCTTCCCGTGCAAAGACCACACAGTCTGCCGTCACCGCTGGACGCGGATACTTGTAACTATACATCGCCGTTCTTCCTTTTCACTAAGTCACGATATATCTCCTTTATCAATGCGTCTGTGCCTGATATTGAAAAGTTTCCGCTCTCTATACGCGCATTGACCATCGGGGCGCAGACCGTCCTGCCTTTATAAACGAACGCTATCTGCCTCCCTATGGCCTTTTCCGTAGCGTCTGCCCACACAGTCACATTCTCATCTGTCATACGCCCCGCTATCATATAGACCATTTCCCCGTTATTGTTATATCCTGAATCGAGACGCAGTTCCGCGAAGCCATCCGCCGTGACTATCGGCTCGTCTGCCAGGCTCATTTTCCCGCTGTCGTCTACAAGATACCACCCGTCCTCGCGTTCGGCGGACACACCGGCGGAGATAACCAAAGTCAGCGTCAGCAACGCTATACGCAATACGCTCACTACCTTACCCATACATTCAATATCTTGCCGATGAACATCCTGTGCATCGGCTTGTCGTCATAGAAGTGACGGTTTTCCTCCGTAAATATCATGCGCGGTTCTATATCGTCGCTGTATATCTTCTCGCACTCTATCACAAGGCTCGCCTCGTCATAGTAGACATTGCCGAGTTCCGTCCTCTTTGCGGTCAGCCCCGTAGCCTCCACCTTGTCGCCGTCGCGCCCTGAATGAGTGCCGATATATTGCATCGCGTCGCGGTACTTCTCTCCGAACGCGCAGATGGTAAAGCTCTTGTTCTCATTGATATAGCTGTACGTATGGCGGTCATGGCGCACATAGACTGTCACCACCGGCTCATTCCACAGTATGCCCATCCCGCCCCACGATATTGTCATGGGGTTGAACTCCTCGCCATCGCCCGCAGTCAGCACAAACCACCCGTCGTCAAACAGTGTGAACACATTGCTGTCCAGCTGCTTGGCATCAATCTTCTTCAACTCCCCGGCGGCAATGCTGTCAGTCTGGACCGCAGCCGTCTTTTCTGCACCCTGTTTCCCGTCCCGCCTGTCGAACACGAATATTTTCATCAGCAGCACGACCACCGCAACCAACAAGATGATGTTAATGATTCTCGATGTATCCATAGTCATATAAGTTTTCTTGAAAAACACTCCTCCTTTCACTTGACCGCCCTCACCCTGTATCCTTTCTCTTCGAGCAGCCTTATCAGCCCCTCCTCTCCCGGCAGGTGCATGACATTGACGGCTATGAAGCATGGCTTTTCCCCGACAAGCTCTGCTATACGCTCAACCCACTCCGCATTGCGGCTGCCGTACATGAGGAAGCGTTCCCCTTCGGTCATGGCGTATTCCGAGGTGTCGCGCACCGTCTCTTCATAGATGCCCTCTATATTGCCCGCCCTGTACATAGCCCCGCGCCTTTGCAGAGCCTCTTTTTTCCCTGCGGCGGCCATCACTGCACCCACAAGCATCTTCGATTGCCGCTCTATGCCTATCGTGCGGAACATCAGCTCTATCTGGTCGTCTATCTCCTCTAATCCTACAACCGGTATATGCTGGCGGCGTGCTACACGCTGGAAAAACGAGTCCATGCCACCGTCCTCTTTCATCGCCGGGAAAAGGCGTTCCATGAGCGTCATCTCATACATGCTCCTTATCATCGCGGGGCGCATCATGGCCACACTCGTCAGCGGCAGGTTCATCTCTGCCCTGAGTGCAGAGTCAACCATATTGAATTCGCTCTCCGACAACACGTTGCGTATGCTCTGCTGCATATGCGCCGCGTTTGTCATGCGTGCAATGGTCTCCGCCTCGTCCACGACAACCTCACCCACGACTGTCTGGCAGTCGTTGTAGCAGCGGAACAGACCCGGCACACTGTCGAGGAACGTCACCGGCACATTGTCGTCCGTCCCGAAAAGATAGCTGCTCTGCGGCAGCCCCTTGCCCGAAATCTCCCAGAGCAGCTGTGCATGGAGCGCGAGCGGCAGCAGGAACATTGCTATGATTAAACTCCTTCTCATTTTGGTTTCACGCTTTTCCGGTCAGCTGTTATTCAGGCGTTTCATGATGCTGTACGCCTGATATATGCCGAGTTCGCCCGCCTTGCTCAGGTCGGCCACCCCGCGCTCCTCGTTGCCGAGGTAAATGTATGTTAGCCCACGGTTGAAATAAGCCTCGCCCAGTTCGGGGTTTAGCTCTATGGCTCTCGAATAGTTGCCTATCGCGCTCTGGTAGTCCTTCTGCACGCAGAGCATATTGGCGCGGTTGTACCACGCGTATGCGAAGTCCGGCAGCAGCGCGATTACCCGGTCGTAGTCGCGCATGATCATCTCGAACTCGTATGAGTCGCCCTTGTCGAGATGCACTATTTTCTCGCGTTCCTCCTCGTCCTGTAGTGCTTTCGAGATATTCTCCCGTGTCATGTCCACATTGTTCTGCTTGAACTCCAGCTGCTTGTAGCGCACGTTGGCGCGGGAGAAATACGCGAGGGCCATCTCCTCGTCATTCCCGTAGTGTATGGCCGACGAGAAATCGGCAATCGCGTTCGGAAAATCCTGCACGAGGGCATAGTCCATGCCCCGCGCCATATAGAGGTCGGCATTGAGCGAGTCGGCGGCTATCTGCTCCGACAGGCGGTCTATCGACGCGAAGTGGAAACCTATCATCCCTTCCGTCAGCGGCATCTCGTCGCAGACTATGTAGACCGGGGCTTCAAGCCTCTGACGGTCGTTAAACTCCTGTACGGCGGGATGGCTGTACGGCTTGACTGGCATCTCCGTGTCGTTCCTGTAATAATAGGAGAGCACGAAGTTATTCTCGTTAGTGACATTGATTTTCAGGTTCTGTATCGCCCCGCGCAATGAGTGCTGGCCGCTCTCCTCCTCCGTGCCGCTGGATGAGAATATGCTGGCGCGGTTCTTTATGACCGAACCCTCCTGTCCCGCCACCTTGACATCCACGTCTATGTCCTCCTCCTTACGGTCGTTGTTCTTGTGCGCCTGCGTTATGTCGTATGCCTTCTCCCTGTCGGCGAAAGCCAGTTTGTCGTTGCCGAGGTTCTCGTATGCCTGCGCCCTGCCGTAAAGCGCGGGAACAAACGACGGGTAACGCCCAATGATGTCCGAGAAGTCCCTTATCGCGAGCCGCCACTCCCCCACTTCGCCGTAGACCAGTGCCCGCTGGTATCGCGCCTCCGGCATATCCGGACGGAGGGCGATGACCGCGTTGTAGTCCTCTATGGCAGTGTTGTAGTCGCCTACCTCCGTGCGCAGCAACGCCCTGTTATACAAGGCCTGCACACTCGCCGTGTCGAGGCTCACGGCCTTGTCGTAGTCCGCCAGTGCGGCGCGGTAGTTCTTCGCCTCATAGTTCAGTATGCCACGGTTGATATACGTGGCTATGTTCCTCGATTTCAGCTTCACGGCCTTGTCGTAGTCCGCCAGTGCGCCCTCATTGTCCTCCGTGATGAGCCGTATGAACCCTCTCGCGCTCCACACCTCCGGGTTCACGCTGTCAATACGCACCATGGTGTCGAACTCCGGCAGCGCGCCCACCGTGTCGCCCTTCTCCAATAGCAGGCGGCCTTTCTCGAAGCGCAGCCCTATCTCCTCCGGCGTGCGGCGTATAAGGAAATCGAGGTCTGCCAGCGCGGCGTCATACTCCTTCATCTCCTCGTACGTCTCTATGCGGTTGACCATGAAAATGGGGTTCTCCGGACTGAACTCCAGCGCACGCGAGAAATCCTCACGCGCCTCCTCCCACTTGCCCAGCTGCTTGCGGGCGAAGCCCCGGGCGTAGAACGCCATCGGGATGAACGGGTTGCGCCGTATCACCTCGTCCATGTCCTTCTCCGCACCCACATAGTCCTCAAGCTGTATCTTGGCCACGCCACGGTAGAAATAAGGCTCCACCAGATAGGGCTTGACCCTTATCACCTGATTGAAATACTGTATCGACAGCACATAGTCCTCGAAATAGAGCGCATTGCGCCCTATCGCCGTCAGCCTGTCCGTATTCAGCTGTGCGGCCGCACCCAAGGGCAGCAGAAGCAGCACCGCCGCAAAAAATATATATCTTGTCATCCTCAAACTCTAAGAAAAATGCCGTCAGACACGTACCCTCCAGCCGCTGCAAAGGCAATGCGAACCGAAAGCGGCTCCCCAACTGAACCTGTTCGGGGGTTGTGCTGAGGTACAGCATACTTTCTACAAAGGTAACTCAAAATCCTTACATAGCCAACATCCGCCCCTCCAAACACATCCGGACACGTACCCTCACGCCACTTTCCGGCCGTACCTCCCCTTCCTGACACCGCCTTTCCCCCATTTCTCAAGTGCAAACTAAGGTTAAAAACACGTACTCTCGCCGAAGCCATCAGGGAGCCCTCCCGAAGACCCTCCGAACCCTCTCCCCCTCCCCGCCACAAATTTTACCGTCTGCTCACATCTCAAGGTACGGAAAAATTCCCTATCTTTGCAATATCAACCAATACACAAAAGCTTATGGTAAGATAAACATCAGACCGATACGTACATCTTAAAATAGAAATAGCGTTTGCTTCTAACAGGCCGAAAGAGAATCTCGTAAATTTTTTTAATGGTATCATGTTAGTAGAAGCAGATGTCCACGTCGTATGGCGTGGACATACTTCTCATTGATACCGGGTAATGCGAGAACCTTCTTTCGTTAGCAGTATGTCCACGCCTATTTTATGTGCGTACACTAGCCAAACCCCAACAAGGACATACCGGCATTGCCACGTCATCGGCAAGGCGGTATCCGAAAAGCCTCACGAGTAGGAACTAAAAACTCCTAAATTAGAAAATATGAAAAAAACAATCATCGGAGCATTGCTCCTTTCTGCACTTGCATTTTCAAGTTGTGCCTATATGGAACCATCGGGCAATCCTGTATCGGGTGTCCTATATACTGGTGTTACCGATTCCAAAATCGCCACATCTAATGAAGTCGGCACTAAGGTCGGCACATCGAAAGCGTTCAACATATTAGGTCTTGTCTCTGTCGGCGAGGCGGGTATACAGGATGCTGCCAAGGATGGAGGAATAACCAAAATCAGTCATGTCGATACTAAAACTACCGGCGTTTTGGGCTTGTTCACCGTCACCAAGACTATAGTCTACGGCGAATAAGGGCAAGCAGAAACAAGACAAATACAAACGGGACACCGTTGGCAAGCGACGGTGTCCCCATTAAAAGCAACATTCTGGATATGAAACGAATAACACTCCCAGTGCTACTCTTATTTATAGCAGTGTCCGTATGCGCCGGAAAGATGGAATATATGATGAGACCTATAAAAAAACGGCTACCTGTTCTTCGTGATGCCGTTCCGCGTGCCATCTGAAACGAAAGGCGTAAAAGCAATGTCCACCGACATAACCATACGGACAGACAAGCAGACGGCAGACATACGCATGACACTGACAATAACCAAGGAAATAGAGATAGACTCCATACGTATCTGCAATAACGATATGGTTATGAGCTATCCGGCCAGAACACTATATGCCGAAAGGAGGAAAAGAAACTGGAAATACCGCATAGAGCTGACAATACCCTATGAGGCAGTCACATACATATACGCCAATCCCGAGCCATACAGGCTGCTGACGGTAAACAGGGGGAATAGGAATCTGTCATACTCACCTGCCCGCCGCACATGGAGCAGGACGAGACGAGAGATGAGCGAACTCTTCTATGTCATATCAGTCAACAGGAAGAACCGCACCGCACAATGAATCAGACATTGCGTCTGTCATCCTCTCAGCTTCTCCATAAGTGACTCTATCTTGTTCCTGTCGGGCGCGGTCGGCACAAGCGGCAGACGCAGCACATTCTCTATCAGCCCCATGGCGGAGAGGACACTCTTCACCCCGGCGGGATTGCCGTCCACGAACAGCAGCTCTATCATCTCCACGAAACGGTAGTGTATCTCCCGCGCCCCTTGCAGGTCGCCGCGCAGCGCGAGGCGCACCATCCGGCTGAACTCCTTCGGGAATGCGTTGCCCACTACAGATATGACCCCCACAGCACCGAGAGTAATGAGCGGGAAGGTGATGGCATCATCGCCCGAAATGACCATGAACTCATGAGGCTTGTTCTTGATGATGTCGTCTATCTGGGTAAAGCTGCCCGATGCCTCCTTGATAGCCACCACGTTACGGAAGTCACGCGCAATGCGCAGTGTGGTTGCGGCGGTCATGTTCACGCCTGTGCGTCCCGGCACATTGTAAAGTATGATAGGCATATCGGTTGACTCCGCAATAGCCTTATAGTGCTGGTACAGACCTTCCTGCGAAGGCTTGTTGTACGACGGGGTAACAGACAGCACCGCATCGACGCCGGAGAAATCCGCTGCCCGTATCTGCTCTACAACCGCACGTGTGCAATTGCCCCCGATGCCCATGACCACAGGCAGACGATGGCGGTTCACCTCGACCACCGTACGCACTATCCTGTGTTTCTCATCCTCCGTCAGTGTGGGGTACTCGCCCGTAGTGCCGAGCACGACGAGGTAGTCAGTACCGTTATCTATCTGAAACTCAACCAGACGGCACAGCGCGTCATAGTCCACGGAGAAGCCCGCCCTGAACGGGGTGACGAGCGCCACCCCCATACCATTCAATTTATTACTGAACATACTATCGTTATATTTCTTCCTCTGCCCCCCGACGGGGTGTTAATATCTATGCTGATTTAAGGTAAGACGCAGAATATCTGATATCGTAAAGGACGTACAGGCAGTCATGAGGCCGCACCGCTTTCCCTTATCATTTCGAGGTAGAGGCGCGTCTGTCGGAACAGTTCCGCAGGCGACGCGCTGCTGTCGTCTATCATGAAGTCGTAAAGGTCATAAGCCTCGCCCTGACGGCCACAGCGCATGGTGACCTGCGCACGGACAAGCACGTAACGCAATGCCCACGACTGGCGGGGAGAAAGGTCGACGGCCACATCGAAAGCGCGGCCAAGTAGCGAGGCGGCCACTCCTTTCTTCGGCCAGCCGAAAAGAGATATGTCCTTTTTGGTAATGACGCACAGCTCATCCGAAGGGGTGACACTGAACTCCTTGGCCTCGGTGTATATGCAGACCGCGACACGGATGCCCTCACGGCGCACGCTGTCGGCAATGGATGTCACGGCGGCAGCCTCGTCAGCAGTGGCACACTCGGCCAATATCAGCACGGAGCGCACCGAACTCCAGCTGACGAACCGCCCGTGGCGGAAACGCCGGCGCATCTCTTTCCTGAAAAAATAGTCCTTCAATCCCATAGGCTATGCCTCCCCTATCATGGTAAGAAACTCATCTTCTGTTATAATCCTGACACCCAGCTTTCCGGCCTTCTCCAGTTTGGCCGGCCCCATATTATCACCCGCCAGCAGGTAGTCGGTCTTCGAGCTTACGCCGCCGACATTCTTCCCGCCGTGAGCGGCGATAAGAGCCTTGTACTCATCGCGGGAATGGCGTGCGAATGTGCCGCTAATTACGACGGACTTGCCCGCCAGACGGTCAGAGAGGAGCGCGGTGTCCTCCTCAACCATGGTAAGGCCGGCCTCCTTAAGCCGCTCAATGAGTGCGCGGTGAGCGGGGTTGGAAAAGTATTCAAGGACACTCTCCGCTATGCGGCCGCCTATCTCCTCGACTTCCACAAGGCGGTCGTAAGAGGCGGACATAAGCGAATCGATGTCACGGAATGCCGCCGTAAGGCGTTTCGCCACTGTCTCGCCGACAAACCTTATGCCGAGAGCGAACAGTACACGTGCGAAAGGCACGCTCTTAGATGCCTCCAGTCCAGCCATGATATTACGGGCTGACTTCTTGCCGAGGCGGTCGAGCGGGGCGATGTCGTCAACCGTAAGGCGGTAGAAGTCAGACACGTCGCGCACAAGACCCTTTTCATAGAGGAGCGCGACAGTCTCACTGCCGAGGCCGTCGATGTTCATCGCCTTGCGATGAGTGAAATGCTCAAGCAGCCCCTTAATCTGCGGCGGGCAGCCGTCGCTGTTCGGGCAGTAATGGGCCGCCTCGCCTTCATCGCGCACAAGGGTTGCGCCACACTCGGGGCATTCGGTTATAAAGCGCACAGGCTGAGTGCCGACAGCGCGAAGAGATTCCTCCACTCCGGTAATCTTGGGTATTATCTCGCCGCCCTTCTCGACATAGACCATATCGCCGCAGTGGAGGTCGAGTTGCGCGATGATGTCGGCATTGTGGAGCGATGCACGCTTTACCACCGTGCCGGAGAGCTGCACCGGGTCGAGATTGGCCACGGGCGTAATCACCCCAGTGCGGCCAACCTGATAGGATACGGAGAGGAGGCGTGTGCAGGCACGCTCGGCCTGAAACTTGTATGCTATGGCCCAACGGGGCGACTTGGCCGTGTAGCCGAGGCTGCGCTGCTGGGCAAGGCTGTTGACTTTAAGCACCATCCCGTCAGTCGCCACGGGGAGGTTTTTGCGCTCTGTGTCCCAATGGTCCATGTAGGCCACTATCTCATCGAGTGAACGGCAGAGCTTCATCGCGCCGGAGACCTTGAAACCCCATGAGCGGGCAAGCTGCATATTGTCATAGTGAGTGGCGCAGGGGAGGTTTTCCCCAAGCATATAGTAGAGGTACGCATCGAGGCTGCGCCGCGAGACTTCGGCAGAGTTCTGGAGTTTCAGGGTGCCGGAGGCGGCGTTGCGCGGGTTGGCGAAGAGAGGTTCTTCCTGCTCCTCGCGCTCCGCGTTGATGCGGTCGAAGACAGCCCAAGGCATGAGTATCTCGCCGCGCATCTCGAAGGAGCGCGGCCAGCCGTCGCCTTCAAGGACGAGGGGTATGCTGCGGACGGTACGGACATTGGCTGTCACATCGTCGCCGCGCACGCCGTCGCCGCGCGTCACGGCACGCGTGAGCCGCCCGTCGTCGTACCAGAGCGATATGGATGTGCCGTCGAACTTGAGTTCGCATACCACCTCGAAAGGCTCGCCGCCAAGCCCGCGCTGTACGCGGAGATACCACTCGCGTATCTCGTCGGGCGAATAGGTGTTGGCAAGGGAGAGCATCGGGTAACGGTGTTCTACCTGTGCGAAGCCTGACTGCGCAAGGTCGCTGCCTACACGTTGCGTGGGGGAATTAGGGTCGGCCATGTCGGGGTGCGCGGCCTCAAGCTCCTGCAACTCGCGCATCATGGCATCGAACTCGAAGTCGGAGACTGTGGGTGCGTTGAGCACGTAGTAGCTGTGGTTGTGGCGGTTGAGCTCGGTGCGCAACTGCCGTATTCTCGTCTTGTAATCGTCCATCGGTGTTCAGTGTGATAACGGAGCAAAGATAGTGAAAAAAACGGAGGGAACAACGGGGGGGAGGGCAAGAAGTGACGGCGGTACGGCGGGAAGGATGAGGGGCAACAGTGGAATGGACGGGCGGTGACGGTTCGGAGGGTGTCCGTAGGGGCTTCGGGAGCTCTCCCTGAGGGCTTCGGCGAGAGTACGTGTTTTTAACCTTAATTTATATATCAAGAATCGGGATGGCGGAGGGACCAAGGGGGACAGGACAGGAGTGTGGATTATTTGTTGTAACTTTGCGGGCGTTTTTAAGAATATGTAGAGAAGGATGATTACGGTTACGAACCTGGCCATGCAGTTTGGCAAGAGAGTGTTGTTTTCGGATGTGAACCTGAAGTTTACGCAGGGGAACTGTTACGGCGTTATCGGGGCTAACGGCGCGGGGAAGTCCACGTTTATCAGGATGCTGAGCGGGGAGCTTGAGCCGACGAAGGGACAGATAAGCATAGGGAGCGGAGAGAGGCTGTCGGTGCTGAGGCAGGACCACTTCGAGTTTGACGCGGAGACGGTGATAGATACTGTGATGATGGGCAACGACAAGCTGTGGGAGGTGAAGACGGCCAAGGAGGCCATATACGCGAAGGATGATTTCTCGGAGGAGGACGGGATAAGAGCCGCGGAGCTGGAGGAGAAGTTCGCGGAGATGGACGGATGGAACGCGGAGAGCAACGCGGCGCAGCTGCTTAGCGGTCTCGGCATCAGGGAGGAACTGCACTACAGGCTGATGGGAGAGCTGAGCAACAAGGAGAAGGTGAGAGTGCTGCTGGCACGTGCGCTGTACGGCAACCCGGACAACCTGCTGCTGGATGAGCCGACGAACGACCTCGACATCGAGGCGGTGATGTGGTTAGAGAATTATCTCGCAAACTATGAGAATACTGTGCTCGTGGTGAGCCACGACAGGCATTTCCTCGACGCGGTGTGTACGCACACGATAGACATCGACTACGGGAAGATTACCCTCTTTGCGGGCAACTATACGTTCTGGTACGAGTCGAGTCAGCTGGCCTTGCGCCAACTGCAGAACCAGAAGCAGAAGGCCGAGGAGAAGAGGAAGGAGCTGGAGGAGTTCATCAGGCGTTTCAGCGCGAACGTGGCAAAGTCGAAACAGACTACAAGCCGCAAGAAGATGCTCGAAAAACTGAATGTAGAGGAGATACAGCCATCGACGCGCAAATATCCGGGCATCATATTCACGCCGGAAAGGGAGCCGGGCAACATGATACTGGAAATTAACGGCATGGGCAAGACGGCGGAGGACGGCACAGTGCTATTCAGGAATGTGAGCTTCAATGTGGAGAAGGGCGACAAGGTGGCGTTCGTGTCGAGAGACCCGAGGGCTATGACGGCGTTTTTCGAGATAATCAACGGGAACGACAAGCAGTATGAGGGGAAATACAACTGGGGAGTGACGATAACGACGGCGTATCTGCCACTGGACAACACGCAGTTCTTCAACAACGACCTGCCGCTCACGGACTGGCTGGGCCAATTCTCGCAGGACACGACGGAGGCTTACATACGCGGCTACTTGGGCAAGATGCTTTTCTCGGGCGACGAGATATACAAGAAGTCAAGCGTGCTGTCCGGAGGGGAGAAGATGCGCTGCATGATTGCGCGTATGATGCTGAAGAACGCTAATGTGATGATACTAGACTCGCCTGTGAATCACCTCGACCTCGAATCGATACAGGCGTTCAACAACACGCTCATCAATTTCAAGGGCAATGTGCTGCTGGCGTCGCACGACAGGGAGTTCGTCAGCACGGTGTGCAACAGAATCATAGAGCTTACGCCGAACGGCATCATCGACAAGTATATGGACTATGACGAGTATCTGACATCGGAGGCTATCCGCGAAGTCAGGGAGAGGATGTACGGGGCGTGAGGAACAATAGACGTAATGAGGTTATGAGGACAGGTTGGATGCTGATAGTGGCTCTGCTGGCATTAGCAGGATGCGGAGGCGGGAACGGCACGGGGAGAGAAGACGCGGCAGCGGCGGACTCCGCCATGACAGTCAGCCACGCGAAGGGGTTCTCCGTGGAGTATCTGCCGGGGTATAAGCGTGTGACGGTGTACAGCCCGTGGGAGGAGGGCAAACGGCTCGCCGTGTATTACCTCGTGAAGTCGGTTGACACCGAGACACCGGAAGGCGGAGCGAAGATCGTGACCCCGCTGAAGACGCTTGCCGTGACATCGTGCACCCATTTCGAGTTTCTCGATATGCTCGGTGAACTCGAGACCGTCAAGGGCCTATGCACGCCCGAACTCGCATACAACGAAAAGGTCACAGGACGCTACAACGCCAAGGAAATCATGAACATAGGCGATGCGTACAACATCAACATCGAGAGCCTGCTGATGCTCTCGCCCGATGGGGTGATGCTCACCAGCTACAGTCAGCAGGACGAGAACGTCATCCGCATAAGCAACGCCGGCACTACCCCTCTGTTCAACAACGAGTGGACAGAAAACACCCCGCTTGCGCGTGCGGAATGGATTAAATTCGTCTCGGCATTCTACGACAAGGAACAGACGGCCGACTCGCTCTTTGCCGAAATGGAGCGGAGCTACGGGGAGGCCGTGCGCCTCGTGACGGGGGCGGACGATGTGGAGAGACCCACAGTGCTGGCGGGCGGCAACTATAAAGGCACATGGTATATGCCCGGTGGCAAGAGCTATATGTGCAGGCTGTTCGAGGACGCAGGGTGCAGCTATTTCTACTCCGGCGACGAGACCACAACAAGCATACCGCTCAACTTCGAGAGCGTGCTGTACAACTTCGCCGACGCCGACATCTGGCTCAACGCCCCGACGGCCACGATGGACGGCCTGCTGAAGATGGACGAAAGGCACGGGCTGTTCAAGGCGGCCAAGGAAGGCAATGTTTACGGCTTCTACGGACGCACCAATGAGAAGGGGGCTAACGACTTCTGGGAGAGCGCTGTGGCGCACCCGGACATAGTGCTGAAAGATGTGATATGGGCAGTACACCCGGAACTGATGGGAGGATATGAGCCGACGTATATCATAAAGCTGAAATGAGGGGGCGGCAGTAAATCATTGCGGAGATGGGCAGACACAGGAGCACCATACTATTCATATTGCTGGCACTGACAACGGCACTGCTCTTCTTTGCCGATGTACTGTTCGGCAGCGTGAGACTGCCGTTGGATGCCATTTTTTCCGATGAAGCCAAATACCACGAAATCATATACAACTTCCGTCTGCCGAAAGCGATAACGGCAGTGGTCACAGGCGCGGCCATATCAGTGGCGGGACTGCTGATGCAGACGCTGTTCCGCAACCCGCTGGCCGGGCCTTATGTACTCGGCGTGAGTTCGGGCGCAAGCCTCGGGGTGGCGCTGTTCCTCATGGGAGGCGCGCTGCTGCCCGCCGCGCTTACAGAAAGCGGCTGGGGGCTAATCATATCGGCCACAACCGGGGCAACGCTGATACTCATCGTAGTACTTGCCGCATCGTTCCGCATACGCGGGTCGGCCGCACTGCTCATAGTGGGCATGATGTTCGGGCAGATAGCAGGCTCACTCGTGACCATATTGCAGAACGCCAGTGACCCCGACTCGCTCAAACTCTTCGTAGTGTGGACCTTCGGCAGCCTCTCTGCCGTGTCATGGAAATACATGATGGTCATGATACCCATCACAGTCATAGGGTTCGCGGCGGCCTTCTCCATACAGAAGCCGCTCAACGGGCTGCTGCTCGGAGAGAACTACGCGCAGGGACTCGGCATCTCGGTGGTGCGCACCCGCATAGTCATCATCATCGCCGTCGCGCTGCTCGCAGGGGCAACCACGGCGTTCACAGGGCCGATAGCGTTCATAGGGATAGCCGTGCCGCACATCGTCAGGGGGCTTTTCCGCACATCGGACCACAGGGTGACACTCTACGGCTCGTCGCTATGCGGGGCATCGCTGCTGCTGCTGTGCGACATGGCCACACAACTGCCCGCCGACGGCTATGTGCTGCCCGTCAATGCCATAAGCTCACTCGTGGGTGCGCCAATCATACTGTGGATTATCTTCAAACACCGCTGACGACACAAATGGAAAACCCCATACTGCACACGGAAAACCTGACCATCGGCTATGGCCGCCGCGCCGTACAGAGCAGCCTCTGCCTGACGGCGTACCCGCGTGACCTGATATGCCTGACCGGCACTAACGGCACAGGAAAAAGCACATTGCTCCGCACACTCGCGGGACTGCAAAGGCCGCTCTCAGGCACGATAGCCATCAAGGGAGAGCCGCTGCACGGTATAAACAAGAAAGAGCGTGCGAAACTCTTCTCGCTGGTACTCACAGAACGAATAGACATAGACAACCTCACAGTGCATGACCTCGTGGCCTACGGGCGTTTCCCCTACACGGGCTGGGGCGGCGGGCTGTCGTGCGAAGACGAGAAGATAATCGACACCGCGCTGGCGCACGTGAACCTGACGCACAAGAAGCATTGCATGGCAAACGAGATTTCCGACGGGGAGAAACAGCGTGCCGTGATAGCCAAGGCATTGGCTCAGGACACGCCGATAGTGCTCCTTGATGAGCCGACGGCACACCTCGACCTGCCCAACAGGATAGAGATAATGCTGCTGCTCAGGCGTTTGTCCGTGAACACCGGCAAGACGTTCATACTCTCCACCCATGAGCTCGACCTCGCCCTGCAAACCGCCGACAAGATATGGCTCTTCTCTGGAAGCGGGATGGAATGCGGCATACCGGAGGACCTGATGCTCAGCGGGAAGTTCCAGCAGGCGTTCGGGAGCGACAAGTTCCTGTTCGACGAGGAGGACGGTCACTGCAAGGTGAACCACATCATGGGAGACCTCACGGTCAATGTCACTGGAGAGCGGCTGCCGTCCGTATGGCTCTCCCGCGCACTGAACCGGTGCGGGATAAACATCGACGCAGGCGCGGAGACCACAATCACGGCGGCGTCGCCGGACAGGTTCGAGTACCGTGGCAAGACATTCGGCTCGATAGAGAGCGTCATCCGCCATATACTTTACAACACCTGAAAAAGAGCCCCCCGCATCTCCCGCCGGACACCGCACACATCTTCAAACGAAACACGTACTCTCGACCTATCCGCACGCCATCCGCGACCTGCCAAACACGTACTCTCGCCTTATCCTCACCCTGCCCTCTCCCATAGCGTCACGCCTAAAATAAAACCCACGCACCTCTTGCCGTTCCGCAATATTTAACTAACTTTGCAAAATGTATTGACAAACGGACAGGTACGACGAGTGCGGCTGAAGCCAGCGTACGATGCGGACATGTCCAGAAATTAGTTTCAGGAACAATATGTACAGAAATCACAATTGCGGCGAGCTGCGCATGGCCAATCTCGGGGAGACCGTGACATTGGCGGGATGGGTGCAGCGCATAAGGAAAATGGGGGGAATGACATTCGTCGATCTTCGTGACCGCTACGGCCTGACCCAACTTGTGTTCAATCAGGAGACCGACGCGGCACTCTGCGAGGCGGCCAACCATCTCGGGCGCGAATATGTGCTTCAGGTGACCGGCGTAGTGACAGAAAGAAGCGCGAAGAACCCCAAGATGCCTACCGGAGAGATAGAAATCACTGTAAAAACTGTAAAAGAGATGAACATCCTTAACGAGTCGGCCACACCGCCGTTCACTATTGAGGACGAAACAGACGGCGGCGATGACCTCCGTATGCAGTACCGCTATCTCGACTTGCGCCGCAACTGCGTGAGAGCCAACCTCGAACTGAGGCACAAGATGGCGTTCGAAGTGCGCCGCTATCTCGACTCGAAAGGATTTCTCGAGGTGGAGACCCCCGTGCTGATAAAGTCAACACCCGAAGGAGCGCGTGACTTCGTAGTGCCGAGCAGGATGAACCCCGGGCAGTTCTACGCCCTGCCGCAGAGTCCGCAGACGTTCAAGCAGCTGCTGATGGTGAGCGGCTTCGACAGGTATTTCCAGATAGTCAAGTGTTTCCGCGATGAGGACCTCCGCGCTGACCGTCAGCCGGAATTCACGCAGATAGACTGTGAGATGTCGTTCGTGGAGCAGGAAGACATACTCGAACTCTTCGAGGGCATGACCCGCCACCTATTCAAGACCATCAAAGGGATAGAGATACCGGCACTGCCGCGGATGACGTGGCACGACGCCATGAAATATTACGGTTCCGACAAGCCCGACACCCGTTTCGACATGCGTTTCGTAGAGCTGATGGACATAATGAAAGGGCATGGCTTCCCTGTCTTCGACAGCGCGGCATACATAGGCGGCATCTGCGCAAAAGGCGCAGCGTCGTACACGCGCAAACAGCTCGACGCGCTGACCGAGTTCGTCAAACGCCCGCAGATAGGTGCGAAAGGCAAGGTTTATGCACGGGTAGAGGCAGACGGGAATGTTAAGTCAAGCGTGGATAAGTTCTATCCGCAGGAGGTATTACAGCAGTTGAAGGCGGCGATGAATGCTGAGGCGGGCGACCTGATACTCATGCTCAGCGGCGACAATGCGGACAAGACGCGCAAGCAGCTGTGCGAACTGCGTCTCGAAATGGGCGCGCAGCTCGGGCTTCGCGACAAGAACAAATATTCATGTCTTTGGGTGATAGACTTCCCGCTCTTCGAGTGGAGCGAAGAGGACGGCCGTTTCTACGCGATGCATCATCCTTTCACATCGCCGAAACCGGAAGACATCCCGCTGCTCGACACAGACCCGGGCGCAGTGCGTGCCAACGCTTACGACATGGTAATCAACGGAGTAGAGGTAGGCGGAGGGTCAATCCGTATTCACGACAGCAAGTTGCAGCACAAGATGTTCGAACTTCTCGGCTTCACTCCCGAAAGGGCTGAGGAACAGTTCGGCTTCCTGATGAACGCATTCAAGTTCGGTGCACCGCCCCACGGAGGTCTGGCCTACGGCCTCGACCGCTTCGTGTCGCTGTTCGCAGGGCTTGACAGCATACGCGACTGTATCGCGTTCCCCAAGAACAACGCAGGGCGCGATGTGATGATAGACGCTCCGGCCGCGCTCGAAGATGCACAGCTGAAAGAGCTTTCACTCAAAGTTGAAAACAAATAAGAGACAGACAGCCAATGGATAAAGTACGCGTAAGGTTTGCGCCGTCGCCCACAGGGCCTCTGCATATCGGCGGTGTGCGCACGGCTCTGTATAACTATCTTTTTGCCCGCCAGCACGGCGGTGAATTTGTATTCCGCATAGAGGACACTGACAGCAACCGTTTTGTACCCGGTGCGGAGGAATACATTATAGAATCGTTCAAGTGGCTCGGCATCAAATTCGACGAAGGCGTGTCGTTCGGGGGCGAATATGGACCGTATCGCCAAAGCGAACGCAAAGAGATATACAAGGTATATGTAGACCAGCTACTGCGTGACGGCCTTGCGTATGTAGCATTTGACACACCGGAGAAACTTGAGGCAAAGCGTAAGGAAATACCTAATTTCCAATATGATGCCACTACCCGACTCTCAATGGACAACTCCCTCGTGATAGGCGGGGAGGAGACCGCGCGGCGCATTGCCAACGGCGACAAATACGTTGTGCGCATCAAGATAGAGCCGGGAGAGGACATCGTTGTGAACGACATAATCCGCGGCGAAGTACATATCAACTCGTCCATCATCGACGACAAGGTGCTGTACAAATCGGCCGACAATCTGCCGACATATCACCTTGCCAACATTGTAGATGACCACATGATGCACATCACTCATGTCATACGCGGGGAAGAGTGGCTGCCAAGCGCACCGCTCCATGTACTACTCTACAAATATCTCGGCTGGAGCGACACGATGCCCCGCTTCGCCCATCTGCCGCTCCTGCTGAAACCGGACGGCAACGGCAAACTCAGCAAGCGCGACGGCGACCGTCTCGGTTTTCCAGTGTTCCCGCTCGAATGGCATGACCCGAAGACAGGCGATGTCTCATCAGGCTACCGCGAGAGCGGCTATCTGCCAGAGGCGGTAATCAATTTCCTTGCGCTGCTCGGATGGAATCCGGGGACGGAGCAGGAGATTATGTCACTGGACGAACTCGTCAGTCTGTTCCGCCTCGAACGCTGTTCAAAGAGCGGCGCGAAATTCGATTTCGAGAAAGGCAAATGGTTCAACCACCAGTATCTGCAAATGGCCGACAACCGCCGTATAGCGGAAGAGATGATGAAAGACATCACAGCCAACGGCGTTGTGACTGACATGGCGAAAGTAGAACAGGTCGTAGGTTTCATGAAATCGCGCGTCAGCTTCATCAAGGAGTTGTGGCCACTCTGCTCGTTCTTCTGGATTGCCCCGACATCGTATGACGAAAAGGCCATACAGAAACGCTGGAAGGAGGAAACCCCGCGCATCATGCATGAACTCTATGATGTAATGGCTGCATGGGACAACTATGACGACATTGAAGGCAGCGAAGCCCATGTAAAAGCGTGGTGCGAACAGAAGGGCTACCCTCTCGGCAATGTGATGAACCCGTTCCGCCTCATGCTTGTCGGCGAACTTAAAGGACCACACATGTTTGAAGTGACTGCCGTCCTCGGCAAAGAGGAGACCCTCCGCCGCATGGAGACGGCATTCGCGGCCTTGCCGAAATGATTTACAGGTTATAACGCAAAGACCCTTCAAGATGAACACAATCTTGAAGGGTCTGCTTTTAGTATTTTATGGATTACAAGCAAGTGACATTCCGCATAGACGCAGATACAGCCGATTTCGTGGTGGAACTTCTGCCGGCGTATCTCGCCGAGGTTGGGTTTGACAGTTTCGAGGAGACATCTCAGGGTATTGTGGCCTACTGCCCTGCCGACCTCTTTGATGTGGATACCATGAAGAAGGCAATCATGGAAATGCCGTGCATTGAAGCAGGCAAGATAGCTTTCCGCATTGCGGACATTGCAGACAGAAACTGGAACGAAGTGTGGGAAAAGACAGGTTTTGAACCGATAGAGATAAGCGGTGATTGCATCATCCGCCCATCAGGCAGACAGCTGTCCAAGCAATACAGGTACGATATAATTATAAACCCCGTACAGTCGTTCGGCACCGGTTATCACGAGACTACGCGCATGATATTGCGTATGCTGCTCGATATGCCGACGCTTGACGGAGAAACCGTGCTCGACATGGGATGTGGCACCGCCGTCCTGTCCATACTTGCTGCCATGCGGGGGGCAAGGAAGATTACGGCCATTGACATCGACCCATGGTCGCAGCGCAATGCTACAGAGAATATACGTATAAACGGACTTGACAATAAGATAGAAGTATTGCTTGGCGACGCATCTGCCTTGCGTCGTTCCGACTGCCGCTACTCGCTCATAATGGCGAATATAAACCGTAATATCCTGCTGGCGGATATGGCGGCCTATGTCTCTTGCCTTGATAAAGGAGGTTGCCTGATAATGAGCGGTTTCTATTCTGAAGACATGGATATGATAGACAGGTGTGCACGCGAATCGGGGCTTTCACTCGAAGAGAAACGCACCGATAACAACTGGGTTGCGGTGAGATACAGGAAATTATAGTCCAGTCACTCCCCTACCTCTGCCTCCACATATTCCTCGAAACGCACAAAGTCGAGTTTTGAGAACCTCTCTTTCACAGGTTCTATTTGCGACAGGCGTACTGACAGGATTAGTGTACAGTCAAGTTCTTGTCGCTGCGACACGACTGTAAGACGGCACTCTTTCACAATACGCATCACGCTGTTAAGCATATCGTAGCCGCAATTTGCCGCGAAAAGCCGCTCAACTATGCGCTCTTCTATGGCCGAAGTGCCTATTGCATAGGCAGCGGCGGTTTTGTATGCCTGTATAAGTCCACTTGTGCCGAGCAGTATACCTCCGAAATAACGCACGACAACTATCAGTATATCTGTCAGTTGTGCGCTGTTTATCTGTCCAAGGATAGGTTTGCCCGCAGTGCCTGACGGCTCACCGTCATCATTGGCACGGAATACAGCACGTTCATACCCGAGCATATATGCATAACAGACATGACGCGCATCATAGAATTCCTTGCGCTTCTGCTCTATGATGGTTTTCACCTGTTCAAGCGTCTGCACAGGATAGGCGAATGCGAGAAACTTGCTTCCCTTGTCCTTATATACAGCCTCAGACGGAGCGGCTATCGTGAGATATGTGTCATTTTTTTCAGGCATAGACTTACTCTCTGTAATATACACGCCGCACACGTGGCGACACGGATGTCAGCACTTCGTATGTGATAGTGCCGAGCATCCCGGCTATGTCCGATAACGGTTGTTCATCACTGAATATCACAACCTTGTCGCCTACCTTGACATCAAGCCCAGTCACATCCACCATCAGCAGATCCATACATATATTGCCTATCGTATGAACCTTGTGCCCATTTATGAAGAATGAAGCCTTCCCGTTGCCGAGCCTGCGGTCTATCCCGTCGGCATAGCCCAACGGCAGCAATGCGACTTTCTTCGGTGATGGTACAGCCCCTCGGCGGTTATATCCCACTGTCTCGCCGGCAGCCACGTCTTTCAGCTGTATGATGTGCGTTGACAACGAACATACATTGCGCAGCTTGTCTTGGTTTTCGCAGTTATACCCCCACAGCCCTATACCGAGACGTACCATATCAAATTGATATTCAGAGAAACGCTCTATGCCCGCTGTGTTGAGTGTGTGCAGCATTATCGGATAACCGAGCGATGATTTTATCTGTTCGGCGTTGCTTCGGAACATCTCTATCTGCGAGAGTGTGAACGTATCCGATGCCATATCCGTATCGTCTGCTGAAGCGAGATGCGACATTATCGATGAGACTTTCACAAGCTGCTGACCCTCCAATATCTTTATCAGTTTCGGCAAATCACCAGTGTCAAAGCCGGAACGGTGCATTCCGGTATCGAGCTTGATATGGACAGGATAGTCTGACATCCCCTGCCGCCTGACCTCATTCATAGTCTCCTGCAATATGCTGAACGAGAATATCTCAGGTTCAAGCCGATGTTTTATTATATGGTACATGGCCGGAGCGACTGGGTCGAGTACGATGATAGGTAGACTGATGCCGGCCTTACGCAGTTCTACCCCTTCATGAGCAAACGCCACGCCGAGATAGTTGCAACCGTAATGCTGTAATGCCTGAGCCACTTCTATAGACCCGCTGCCGTATGCTGAAGCCTTGACCATACACATCAGCTTGGTCTCTGGTCTCAGTTTTGACCTGAAATAGTCGATATTATGGAACATGGCATCAAAATTGATTTCCAGAACTGTCTCGTGCGCCATACTTTGCAGATGTGTCTGTATGCGCTCCGGTTCGAAGGCGGGAGCTATTTTCAAAAGAATGGCATCACCCGATATGGAATCAAGAAACGGGGAAGAAAGAAACTCGTCCGTAGTCTGGAAAAACATCTTGTCACGCATTTCGTCAAACATATATGCGTGACTGTATAAATCGTTGCCTATGAATATTATGCTGTTGACTGCCCCTGATCTTATGACCTGCTGTATATTAGAATAGAACATCTCACACGCAAGGTCGTTGCCGTCAATGTCCGACACAATAAGTATGCGCCGCAGACCTTGATTGGCCGACTGCTGCTCAAGAAATTCAAGCCCGTGTTTTGTAAGCGATGTCAAGTCCGAACTGTGCGAGTCCCGAATGAGGAGACAGCCGTTTATTCCCGCTTCAACTTCATATCTTGGTGTTTGCATCTTTTCAATCTACCGTTTTATATTCCCCCAGCTGTCCACAATATCATAGCGACAGTCCGGGTTAATAGCAATAAATGGGAGATGCGTGGCATTACCTTAGCATCTCCCATAAATATGGCAGTCTCCTACCTTACACATTCATTTGAGCAGTAGTTCGGGACTGAGGTTATCCTTCTCTATGTCAAGGAAATATTTGTATGTGCCGACTTTAAGCTCATAGCATGCGTCATAATCGCACACTATAAGGCTCTTCGGGTGCAGCTGCAATGCGGAAATAGTCCACATCTGCGACACGCCCTCCTCCACAGCGTGCCGTAAAGCGCGCGCTTTTGCATAGCCGTTGACAATAATCAGTACCTCTCGTGCATCCATGACAGTGCCTACACCCACAGTGACAGCCGTCTTCGGCACGAGGTTGATGTCGTTGTTGAAGAAGCGCGAATTGGCTATTATTGTGTCAGTTGTCAGGTTCTTCTTGCGCGTGCGTGACACGAGTGATGACCCGGGCTCATTGAAAGCTATATGGCCGTCCGGTCCTATGCCGCCCAAAAAGAGGTCTATGCCGCCCACGGCCTTGATTTTCTCCTCGTACCGGCTGCACTCCTCATCGATGTTTTCCGCATTGCCGTCAAGTATGTTCACATTCTCTTTCCTTATGTCTATATGAGAAAAGAAGTTGTTCCACATGAACGAGTGATAACTCTCGGGATGATTTTTAGGCAAGCCTATATATTCATCCATATTGAATGTTATGACATTCTTGAATGACACTACACCTTTTTTGTTAAGTTCTATAAGTTCCTTGTATGTGCCGAGCGGAGATGAGCCTGTCGGCAATCCGAGGACAAAAGGCTTGTCCGCCGTCGGATTGGCTTCGATTATCCGTTTTGCCACATAGTTGGCCGTCCACTTCGATACATTCGAATAGTCAGGTTGAATAATTAATCTCATAATAAACTGAACTTGAAATGATTATATAAAACAGGTGTCGGATGCCAACAGTTGGCACCCGACAGATAAAATAATCTATTTAATAAATGCCTTTTTCACACGCTCCGCAACTTGTCTGCCAAGTTCAAAAAGTTCATCAGCCTGGGCTTGGGTCATCGACTGTTTGATTTCCAGTCCTACCGGTTCTTCCCATTTCATGCTTTCCGCGAATGAAGCGAACCCTTTTGCTGCCGCACCGGCCCATGTGAACGATCCCCAATAACCGAACACACGGTCTTTTATGTTCCGTGTGGCAATCTTATTCATGATATACTGCATATTGGGGTATATCTCATTGCAATATGTAGGCGAACCGAGTATCAGACCTTTATATTTGAAAATCTCGCTCAAGAGCAGAGAGTGGTCTGCGGTCGACACATCATATATACGCACATTCTTCATGACAGATGCGACACCACGCGCCACCATTTCGGCCATCTGTTCTGTATGCCCGTACATCGAACCGTATGCTATCACTACCCCTTCCTGAGTCTTTCCGCTGCTTAACTCATCGTATATGCCGACAACCTCAGGTATATGCTTTGTCCAGACAGGCCCATGTGTAGAACATATCATCGAAAGGGGCAGTCCCCCCAGTTTCTTCAGTGCTGTCTGTACAGGAGAGCCGTATTTCCCGACGATGTTTGCATAATACCGGTACATCTCGTCGAAATACAGGCCGAGATTAAGATGTGTGTCGAGTACCGCTCCATCCAGAGTGCCGAAACATCCGAACGCATCGGCCGAGAACAGTATCTGGTCTTTTGCCACGTATGTCATCATCACTTCCGGCCAATGTACCATCGGTGCGAAATGGAAACTGAGCATACGTCCGCCAAGGGAAATCTCCTCACCGTTCTTGACTTCCAGCATTACATCCTCATTGAGACCGTAATACCCTTTCAGCATATCGATAGTCTTGGCATTGACTATCAGCTTCAGACCGGGATAATGCGCCAGCATAATCCTTATGCCGGACGAATGGTCTGGCTCCATGTGGTTGACAATCAAGTAGTCCAACCTGCGGTCGCCTATCACTTCCTTTATGTTGTCAAGCAGCTCTTCCGCAAATGGGCCTTCTACTGTATCGACAAGCGCGACTTTCTCATCGACAATAAGGTACGAGTTGTACGACACTCCGTAAGGCAGCGGCAGCATATTCTCGAACAGATGCTTATGCCGGTCATTCACACCGACATAGTATATATCTTTGGCTATTTCGTATCGTTGCATGATATTGGCATGTTGGTTTATTCTGCCGTCACAGAAGCGTCTATTTTCTTTATAAGGCCTTGAAGTACAGTGCCTGGACCGAGTTCTTTGAAATAGTCCGCTCCATCGGCTATCATGTTTTTCACCGACTGCGTCCAACGCACGGCTCCTGTAAGCTGGGCGATGGAATTGGCCTTTATCTCCTCAGGGTCAGTATGCGGTTTGGCATCCACATTCTGATATACAGGACATACGGGCTTACAGTATGTAGTAGCCTTTATCGCCGCTTCCAGTTCTACACGCGCCGGCTCCATGAGCGGAGAGTGGAATGCTCCCCCAACCGGCAATTTCAATGCGCGCTTTGCTCCTGCCGCCTTGAGCTTCTCACAAGCCGCATCCACAGCCTCCACACTGCCTGAAATGACAAGCTGTCCCGGACAATTATAATTGGCGGGGACTACAACACCGTCTATCCCTGCGCAAATTTCCTCCACTTTCTCATCAGGCAATCCAAGTACTGCGGCCATAGTTGACGGATGCATCTCACAGGCTTTCTGCATGGCCTGCGCACGTGCCGATACAAGCCTCAATCCGTCTTCAAACGTTATGGCCTTTGCCACGACAAGTGCGGAAAACTCACCGAGCGAATGCCCGGCCACCATATCCGGCTTGCACTCATCCCCCATAACAAGAGCTGATATGACAGAATGAAGGAATACGGCAGGCTGTGTGACCTTTGTCTGCTTCAAATCTTCCGCCGTTCCCTCAAACATAAGGTCTGTTATCTGGAAACCGAGGATATCGTTCGCTTTCTCAAACAGTTCTTTTGCCAATGGTGATGTCTCATACAGGTCTTTGCCCATGCCGACAAACTGTGCCCCCTGTCCGGGGAAAACGTATGCTTTCATATCTCTTTTTGAATTTGTTTGTTATATATTGTTCTCGTTAAAATCCGTACGCCGTATCCGGCAACGCCTTAATCTCTCGCAATTAAATGACTTGCGGATTGCCGGTATCTGCACCATACACTTTCACGCCATTTTTCATGACTTCATAAGTGGCATTTCAGATTACACGACAGCAAAGTTACGAAAAAACAGCCGAACTCTACGGATGCAGATACATAATTTCAATCTTTTGTATATTAGAAACACATGATACACAACAGACAAAAAGCGCCCCGCACTCGAAATGTGTGCGAAGCGCTTTTTTACAATATAGGACAAAAACAGCACAACCTCCCGTTATAACTGGGTAAAGTCTTGCAATACAGCCCGTTCCCCGGCCATCTTCCTCATGTTCATGATAGCATATCTCATGCGTCCCAAAGCCGTATTTATACTTATCTTCTTCATGTCGGCAATCTCCTTGAAACTAAGGTTCTTATAAAACCTCAGATATACGATTTCGCGCTGTGCCTCAGGCAGTTCGTTCATGATTGACTCCAGCTCGTTAAGCGTGTCCTCGTACACTATTGTGTCCTGCACATTGTTGTCATAGAGTGCGGCCGCGCTGTACGCGTTCTGGTGCATCTCGTCATCGTTGGACACCACCTTGTCGGCCGAAGCCTTGCGGAAATGGTCGATTACAAGATTGTGCGCTATGCGCGTAAGCCAGCTTGCGAACTTACCGTTGTCGGAATATCCGCCCTGCCTGATAGTAGTAATGGCCTTGAAAAATGTCTCTTGGAATATGTCGTCAGACAAGTCCCTGTTTTTCACTATATTGTATATATAGTTGAAAACCCTCTCCTTATGTCTGTTGAGCAAGACCTCAAATGCGGCATTATTACCAAACCTATATTCGCTGACCAACATTTCATCGGTCAATACATCTAAACTACACATAATTACTTTGCTGTTTTAGTCCGACATTCCTGCCTTTCCGTGGCAGGCACTAATATTTCAAAGTAAAAGTCTAATCTATAGGCTATGGGTTTTAAGGTCTGTTTATTAGATAGTTATACTTATATCTCTAACCACGGGACTTCCGGCTTGCTGCGCCGTCATCTGTCCCTTCAGTTATATTCGTAATGCAAATGTAATGGTTTTGTTTGATTTATCCAAATTTATTTTCAACTTTTTCTTCGGGTACAGATAAAAATATGATTGTCTAAGTTTCTATGGCATGATAAATCACCACCCGAACGGGTGTTTCGCGATAGGCAGCCTTGCCATAGGGTGATAGTCCCCTTTGAGTCCTACCGGCTGCGCGTTGCGTATGTCATATACCATATTGATTGCCGCACGGGCATCTTCGACCCCGAAACCGTTCCCGGAAAGGATTCTGCGGTAGCTTTCCGTATGCAGTTCCGTGAACCCTTGGCTGAACTCGAACTCCTCTCCGTCAATGTTTATGGCGCGGTATGTCCGTTTCCCGTCTTCCAGTGCGCACTGCGGCAGTGTATCGGCGTTGATGCTCAGGAAATAACGCACACGCGCCCTGTCAAGTTCCAGATAACCGGCCACCCTGTCGTGCGTACTGACGTGTACGATATTGCTCTTTACATTGCCGAATACCCATTGCAGCATATCGTAAAAATGTATGCCTATGTTTGTGGCCACGCCGCCGCTCTTGTGCTCGTCTCCCTTCCAGCTTGTATAATACCAGTTGCCGCGTGATGTTATGTATGTGAGTTCCACGTCATATATCTTGTCCCTCGGAGCACTGTCCACTTTCTGTTTCAAGGCTATTATCGACTCATGCAGACGCAGTTGCAGTATGGTGTATATCCTGTGTCCGGTCTCCTGCTCCATCTTTTTCAGGCCGTCGATGTTCCACGGGTTCAGCACAAGCGGCTTTTCGCAAATCACATCGGCCCCCATCCTGAGTCCGTAACGCGTATGCGCATCGTGCAGATAATTCGGGGTGCAGATGGACAGATAGTCGATTTCTTTCTCCGAGCCTTTCAGTTTCGTGCAGTGGCGGTCAAACAGCTCCTGTTCCGTAAAGAACGCTGTGTCAGGGAAATAACTGTCAAGTATGCCCACACTGTCGAACTTGTCGTATGCGGCGACAAGTCTGTTGCCCGTGCCGCTGATGGCACGCAGATGGCGCGGGGCTACATATCCGGCCACACCGATAAGTGCAAAATTTTTCATGACCATTCCTATCTGATTCTTACCACATTGTCTTCATCTATACGATACAGCTGACCTGTCTCCGGACAGATGGCCTCCCCCTTCTCGTTGAAATTCAGGCGGCAGCCGTTTTCGCTCACCCACCCTATCTGGCGGGCTGGGTTTCCGGCCACCAGGGCGTAGGGTTTCACATCGTGCGTGACAACGCTCCCGGCACCAACCATGGCGTACTCCCCTATCTCATTCCCGCATACGACCGTCGCGTTTGCGCCGATTGTCGCGCCGCGCCTGACCATAGTCTTGCGGAATTCGTTTTTACGGTTCACGTGGCTGCGCGGGTTGATGACATTAGTGAATGTGACCGACGGGCCGAGAAAAACGTCGTCTTCGCATTCTACCCCGTTGAAAATGGATACGTTGTTCTGTATCTTCACGTTGTTGCCGATGCGGCTTCCCGTAGCCACCATGACGTTCTGCCCGAGATTGCAGTCCCGGCCTATCGTGCAGCCTGTCATGATATGCGAGAAATGCCATATCTTTGTGCCTTCGCCTATCGTGCAGCCCTCATCGACACACACTGTGTCATGTTTGAAATATCCGCCCATTGCCTTCTCCGACTATATTAAAGTACTTCCTTATATTCTGAGTGCCGCTATCAGTGAATCAGCTACATACTGTAATTGTTCTCCGTCAAGCTCCGTATGCATTGGCAGGCTGAGCACTGTCGATGCAAGCCTCTCCGACACTGGAAAATCACCCTCCTTATACCCCAACGTCCTGTACGCCCTTTGCAGATGCAGCGGTATAGGATAATATATCATTGACGGCACTCCTCTGTCAGCCAGCCGTTTCCGCACCTCATCACGGTCTTTGCCATCTATCCTCACTGTATATTGGTGATACACGTGTGTTGTATACGGTGCTTTTGTCGGCAGCACCAGTCCTTCCGCCCCGCGCAGTGCGCTGTCGTATGCCGCCGCCGCCGCACGCCGTGCAGCCGTGTATTCGTCGAGATGCGTCAGCTTTGCGTCCAGCACTGCCGCCTGTATGCTGTCTAACCGGGAATTAATTCCCACGGTATCATAATGATAGTGTTCTCCCATCCCATGGTTCGCTATTGAACGCGCTTTCGCAGCGAATGCGCCGTCATTCGTGAACAGCGCACCCCCGTCGCCGTAGCAGCCGAGGTTTTTCGACGGGAAAAACGATGTGCAGCCCATGTCGCCCATACACCCGCTCATGCCCTTCCTACCGTCTCTGAACTGATATGCCGAGCCTATCGACTGGCACGCATCCTCTATTACATACAGTCCTCTCTCTTTTGCCAACTGCAACAGCGGCTCCATGTCGGCATTCTGCCCGAAAAGGTGAACAGGTACTATGGCGCGTGTACGCTCCGTGACTGCGCGTCTCACCGCATCGACCGATATGTTCATCGTGTCGTGCTCCACATCGGCAAGCACTGGTTTCAGGCCAAGGAGCGATATGGCTTCCACTGCCGAAACGAATGAGAATGCGGAAGTTATTACCTCATCGCCCTTCTGTAGTCCGAGTGCCATCAGTGCAATGGTGAGCGCGTCGCTGCCGTTGCCTACCGCAATGACATGACGCACGCCAAGATACTCGGCCAAATGCTTCTCGAACTCCCCCACCTTGCTGCCCTTCACAAACGCACACGACTCCATGACCTCTTCTATGCCCCTGTCTATCTCCCCTTTGATTTTCTCATATTGGGAGCGTAGGTCTACCATCTCTATCCGTCTCATCTCAGCCCCTCCTGACCGCTGTATTCCGTTATGGCTCTGACTATCTTCTCTGCCGCATGGCCGTCGCCGTAAAGCGGCGGGAATGTTACGTCCATATCCATGCAACGCCTGTGCGCATCCATTATGCGGTCATAGTCCGCACCTGTCAGGATGCCTGCCCCGTGTGAAACTATCTCCGTCCACTCGGTCTCCTCGCGTAGTATGACGCATGGTTTTCCGTAGAAAAACGCCTCTTTCTGCACACCGCCGGAATCCGTCATGACCATTCGTGCGTGCTTCTCCAGCATAACCATATCTAAATAGGAGACCGGCTCTATTATCTTCATGCGGCTCGCGCCTATGCGTCTGCGCAGCTCCCTGTCCAACGCCGCCTCCATCATCTTGCGCGTCCTCGGGTGCAGCGGCAGCACTATGCTGATGCTGTCTCTCCCGGCAATATCCGCCATGGCGCGGAATATGCCGTTCAGGTTCTCCGGCCTGTCCGTATTGCTTTCCCTGTGTACCGTGGCAAGGACATATTGCCTGTCTTCCAGACGGTTGTCCCTCAGTACATTGCTCTCTCGTTCGGCTTTCTCCCCGTAGTATATCGCATTGTCGTACATGACATCACCGCTCTTGATTACAGCGCGTTTGCGTCCTCCCGCGAATATGGTGCGCACATCGTCCGCATACCCCTCTCTCGCGAGATTTTCCACGGCACTGTCTGTCGGTGCGAACAGTATGGACGACAGCGTGTCGCACACCCTGCGGTTGATTTCCTCCGGCATCGACATATTGAACGAACGCAGTCCCGCCTCCACGTGGTATATCGGGACGTTCATCTTCGCCGCAGCCACTGCCCCCGCGAGCGTGGAGTTCGTGTCGCCGTACACTACTACCCCGTCGAAACCACCCTCGCTCAACGCCTTTTCAATGCCCACAACCATTTCCGCCGTCTGCACCCCGTGCGGGGCAGAGCCGACGTTCAGGTTACGGTACGGTGCTGGAATGCCGAGCTCATAAAAAAACACACGGGACATGTTATCATCGTAATGCTGCCCCGTATGCAATATATGTTCTTCCACCACACCGGAAAACTCTCCCGATATGGCGCGTGACAACGCCGCAGCCTTGATTATCTGCGGTCGCGCTCCTATCACTGTAAGAAGTCTTATCATATCCCGAAACGGTTCTCCGCTGCTGCGGCGCGGCAGACGGTTTTCCTTCCCTGCCCCTTGCGCTGCTCTTCCGGCGGCACTGGCTGACATACACCTTTAATTCTCAAAACGCACATCCAACATCACATCACCACTCTCATTAGTCACGGAATTGCCGACATAAACCACTGATTTCCATAGTATTTACCTATCACTCGGCTATCTCGCAGCCATCCTCTCCTTAGCGATCCGTCGTTCTTGTACCGATTTCTATCAAATTGTCAACTATCGCGCAACCCATCGTAAAACTATGTATCATGCACATCCGCCGTACCGTTGGCAATGCGCCGCCCTGTCATATTTCCGTTCACAGCCTGCTGTCTACGACACTTCTTGGCAGCACGCCTTTGACATCGAACACCGCGCTTACCGGCTTGAGACAACTGCGTATATCCATATCCCGGAAAACGTCATGTGCCACGATCAGCACGGCGGCATCGAACTTACGCCCCGACAGGTCGTCCACTATCTCTATGCCGTATTCCCGTGCAACTTCCTGCGCGTCTATCCACGGGTCATAGACGAACACGTTGGTGTTGTACTGCCGCAGATAGTTTACTATGTCTATGACTTTCGTGTTTCTCACGTCTGGGCAGTTCTCTTTGAACGTGAAGCCCAATATCAGTATGTCAGCGTTGAGTACCCCCACGCCCTTTTTCAGCATCATCTTCACAATGCGGTCAGCCACATAGCTGCCCATGCTGTCGTTTATCTGCCGTCCCGCGAGTATCACCTCCGGACTGAACCCGTGTTTCAGCCCGCACTGTGCAAGATAGTAAGGGTCTACGCCGATGCAGTGTCCTCCGACAAGTCCCGGCTTGTAGCTGTGGAAATTCCACTTCGTCGCTGCCGCTTCAAGCACGTCGAACGTGTCGATGTCGAGTGTGGAGAATATCTTGGCAATCTCGTTGATGAACGCTATGTTTATGTCCCTCTGCGAGTTCTCTATCACCTTCGATGCCTCCGCCACTTTTATCGATGGGGCGAGATGCGTGCCGGCCGTTATCACGGACGAATAGATGCTCTCTATATATCTGCCCGCCTCGGCAGTCGAACCTGAGACCACCTTCTTTATCTTGTCCACCGTATGGGTCTTGTCGCCGGGGTTGACGCGCTCCGGCGAATAGCCCGCGAAGAAGTCCTCATTGACTTTCAGCCCTGATGTCCGCTCTATGACCGGGATGCACTCCTCTTCTGTCACCCCCGGATATACGGTTGATTCATAGACCACTACATCTCCCCTCGCTATTACCCTGCCCACTGTCTCGCTTGCGCGGTACAGCGGAGTGAGGTCAGGGTTATGCTTCTCGTCCACTGGCGTAGGTACGGTGATTATGTAGAAGTCGCATCCGCGTATCTCCTCTATGTCGCACGTACATCTCAGCCCTCCGTCCAATGCCTCCCGCAGCACACTGTCAGGTACTTCGAGGGTCGAGTCGTGTCCGCCCGCGAGCGTCCTCACCCGCCTCTCGTCTATGTCGTACCCCGTGGTGTCGTATGCCGTGGAGAACAGCCTCGCAAGGGGTAGCCCCACGTAGCCGAGGCCGATGACAGCTATTTTCGGTCTGCTGCTGAATCTCATCCGTTTGCTGTCTATATGTCTGCTGTCTGTTTGCCCTCGATAATGCCTATGCATCTGCGCAGCGAATCTACCCAGTAAGGCACTTCCACTCCGTACACCTCCTTGATTTTCCGTTTGTTGAGCACGCTGTACGACGGGCGCGGCGTACGGTATTTATATTCCGACGACTCTATTGGCTTAACGTCGCACGTGGTGATGCCCGCCGCCTCGTGTATGGCTTTCGTGAAGTCATACCATGAGCATACGCCCTCATTCGAGAAATGGTATATGCCCGGTGTCCACCGCCCGCTGCAAATGACTGTGAATATTGCCTTTGCAAGGTCAGCGGCGTATGTCGGCGACCCTATCTGGTCAAACACCACGCCGAGCGTGCTGCGCTCCCTGCCGAGGCGCAGCATGGTCTTTACGAAGTTGTTGCCGAACGATGAGTAGAGCCATGCCGTCCTGATGATTATGGCGTCGCTGTCGGCCTCGAGCAAGGCCCGTTCTCCGGCCAGTTTCGTTCGCCCGTAGACGTTTGTCGGCGCGACTGGCATATCTTCCGTGTACGGCAGATGGCCGTTGCCGTCGAACACATAGTCCGTCGACACATGTATCACCTTGACCCCGTGGCGTGCTGCCGTCTCGCCTATGTTCCTCACTGCGTCCACATTGACCCTGTGTGCCGCCGCCTCGTCGTCCTCAGCCTTGTCCACAGCAGTGTATGCCGCGCAGTTCACTATGTAGTCCGGCTTCTCTTCAGCCACACGGAGTTCGAGAGCGTCCTTGTCGCAAATGTCTAATGTGTCGGCATCGGTAAAAAGGCATTCGGCCTCCTTATGGCGGCGTGCCTCCACCTGCATCTCGTTTCCTAACTGGCCGTATGACCCTGTCACTAAAATCTTCATGCCTCTTAGAAACTATTTTGATTTTGCCGTCTATATGGATTGTGATGGACAGCCGCGACATATTCAGTTATCATGCCCGAAGTAATAGCGGGCTATTTCAAGGGCATGATGGCTGAATAGGGCTGGCTGGACGCACAATACATTGACGAATATATTTTTAAATACTCATTTTCAATAGCTGGAAACTGTATATGGGAAAATCAAAACAGTTTCTTAGTATTTGAAGTCCGTCTGCAAATCTTTGAACAGCGGATGTCTTGTGTCCTTCTCTGATATGATGGCCTGCGCAGACGGTATGCGCCAGTCTATGTCGAGCGTCGGGTCGCTGAACAGCACCCCCCCCTCTGCCGCAGGACAATAGAGGTTGTCGCACTTGTATGTGAACACTGCCGTCGGGCTAAGCACCGAGAACCCGTGTGCGAAGCCGCGCGGGATGAAGAACTGCCAGTGGTTCTCCCCGGTAAGTTCTACGCCGTACCACTGTCCGTATGTGGGCGACCCGGCGCGCAGATCCACCGCGACATCATACACCGCGCCTTCCACAACAGACACCAGTTTTGCCTGGCTGTGGGGGTCTTTCTGGAAATGCAGTCCGCGTATGACCCCGTAGCTTGATTTCGACATATTGTCCTGCATGAAATCGGCCTTTATCCCAGCCTCCGCATACCTCTCTTTGTTGTATGTCTCAAGGAAAAAGCCGCGTGCGTCGTTAAACACTCTCGGCTTGACCACTACTAAATCCCTTATCGGGGTTTCTATTATCTCCATGCTATCGTATAGTTTCTATAGTTTCTGTTGTTTCAATTTTATATACCACCCGTCAAACAGATGGAGCAGGTCTTCATAGACCGTCTGCCGGCCTTTCTCGTTCAATATCTCATGCCGCATATTGTCATACAAATGGGATGTCACATTCCTGTACCCGATTTTCCTCATCATGTCGGCCGCATTCTCGAAATCATCCCGGCTTATCGCGCACGGGTCATGCGCTCCTGAAACGAAGTATATCGGCATCCCTGGGTTTGTCACTTTCCACCCTTCAGACGAATACGCGTCCATCATGAGCGAGAACAGGTTGGAGAAGCCGTTGAGCGTGAATATGAAATTGCATTTGTTGTCCGCGTCGTATGTGCGCACCACATCTGCGTCAGAGCTTAACCATACGTTGCGCGAATGGCCTTCGCCGAATTTGTCGGCATAGCTCCTGAAACATAGCTCCTGTATGCGCCTGCTTCTGTGCTTACGCCCGTGTATCACGGCCATGCTCCTCACAAGACGCTTTGCAACAGGCGCGTAACTGTTGTAGCTCGGGCTACCGCAAACGACAAGCCCGTCCACTGTCTCAGGACATCTTTTCAGATATGAGCGCACTGCCAACGACCCCATACTGTGTCCGAAAAGGAATATCGGTAGCCCGGCAAACTCTCTTCTAATCCACTCATTGACAGTCTTCACGTCATCTATGACAGCTCTGTATCCCCCGGAATAGAAGAAACCGTAATCGTCCGGCGATTTAACGCTCTCGCCGTGTCCCCGGTGGTCATGTATGGCGACGGCATATCCGTGCTCAGCAATGAAAAGCATGAAGTCCGTATAGCGTTCCTTGTACTCGCACATTCCATGGACTATCTGGACTACAGCTTTCGGATGTTCGGGTCTGACTACCATGTAATGGATTGGCAGCGAATCGAACCGCGACATGACACTGCCCTTGGTCGTCGTAATGCACATAGGCGATAACTGTTTATATCATTTCGCAAGGTCAAGAAGATACTGGCCGTAACGTGTCTTGTCGAGCCGTCTGCCGCATTCGCGCAGCTGCTCCGTGGAAATCCATTCGTTCCTCCATGCTATTTCCTCTATGCAGCTGACATAGAAGCCCTGACGGTTCTGTATCGTGGCCACGAAGTCAGACGCTTCGAGCAGACTGTCGCAGTTTCCCGTGTCTAACCATGCAAACCCGCGCCCGAACAGTTCCACTTTCAGCGTACCCTCTTCGAGATAGAGGCGGTTGAGGTCGGTTATCTCATACTCCCCGCGTGCCGACGGCTTCAGGCTCATGGCCTTCTCCGTGACGGTCTCATCGTAGAAATACAGTCCCGGCACAGCGTAGTTGCTTTTCGGCACAGCCGGTTTCTCTTCGAGTGAGATTACCTTGCCGTCACTGTCAAATTCCACGACTCCGTATGCTCTCGGGTCTTTCACATAATACCCGAACACGCACGCACCCTTCTCGATTGCGGCCGCACGTTTAAGCATCGATGAAAAGTTCTGCCCGTAGAAAAGGTTGTCTCCTAATATCAGGCAGCCTTTCTCCCCGCCGAGGAAATCCGCGCCGAGGACAAACGCCTGCGCAAGCCCGTTAGGCACTTCCTGGACTTTATACTGGAAACTCATGCCGAGTTCCTCTCCCGTGCCGAACAGTTCGCGGAACATGGGCAGGTCTCTCGGTGTCGATATGATAAGCACATCCCTTATACCTGCCAGCATCAGTGTGGACAGCGGATAATAAATCATCGGCTTGTCGTACACAGGCATTATCTGTTTCGATATTGCCTTTGACAGCGGGTAAAGCCGTGTCGCGCTTCCCCCCGCAAGTATGATTCCTTTCATTGTATCTCTGTTTATCTGTTTGTCTGATGTTTATTTCATGCCCAGATACTTCTCGTAAGTGCGGTAGACATCGGTCACATAGCGCACCGTATGCTTGCCCCTGAAAAAACCGCTGTGGCACACAGGGTCTTTATAGTATTCCGGCTTGTTCTTCAGCAACAGGTATTTGCTTACCGCGCCGTCCCACACATACGGGTTCTCACCGTATTTCTCTGCCAGGGCCATAGCGTCGAGCACGTGCCCCGGCCCGGCGTTATACCCCGCAAGGATAAACTTTATCCTCTCCTCGCTGTCCTCCACTCTCGCGAATATCATGTTCAGACGCTTGATATACTGCACTCCGGCCTCTATGCTCCTTTCCGGGTCATGTATCGACACTGAGTCGAGTCCGTATTTCGCCGCCGTGCGCGGCATCATCTGCATGATACCTTTCGCCCCGACAAGCGACTCTGCGTATGGGTTGAAGTGCGACTCGTTCCACGCCAATGCGGCCAGCATCCTCCAGTCCCACCCGATTTCCTTGGCGCAGCGCTTGAATATGTCGTCGTATGGCGATACCGCCCCTTTCGGGATATCGGCCTTATACCGGTCATAATACGTGTTGTGCGATATATAGACATCCCTGAGCCGTCTCACCAGCTTCGTGTCCGCCATCTCCGCCTGCCATGCGTTCACCGCATCGAGCAGCTTCGGGGCATCGCGCCTCACTGCCCAGCCCTTCTTCTGGGGCAGGCTGACTTTCATTCCCGCATCGAGGTTCTGTAGCCTCGTGTTGTTCAGCGCGGCTATGTCGTCATCGGCCACACAATAGTCGGCCTCGCCGCGTGAGACCATATACATGAGGTCATCGACTGTCACCGTGTCCGGCACGACTTTTATGTCTATGCCGCCCCCGACCTCATCGTTCAGATTGCGCATCCTTATCGCGTACTTCGATTCCGGCGGCACAAGCACCGTTTTGCCTATCAGCTCCGTAGCGTCGCCGACACGGTAGAAACCGCGCCGCTGCACAAGTACCATCGTCGTGTACGTTCCCTTTTCGGTGAACAGGAACCGCGCCCTGTTCTTTTCAAGATATGCCACACGGTATGCGGCTATATCCGCCTCCCCCCTCTCTAATATGTCGAGCATATCAGGCACATCGTCCGCCACTATAAGCTCCATCTCGAGGTCGAGATAGTCGGCGAAATTGCTTGCCAGCGCATAGTCATACCCTTGTGTCCTGTCTTTGCTGTCCACATAATAGGAGAAAGCGCCCTCCGTTGTCACGACTCGCAGAATTCCCCGCCTCCTTATCGAATCGAGGTCATTGGTGTATATCGTGCTGTCGCCCTCAGCCGTGTACGCCCGCGCACCTCCCGCCCCGCACGAACACAGTGCGGTCAGAAGTGCCAATGCGGCTGCCATAAGGACTATACGCGGTCTGTACATCTCCTGCTATACATATTCCACGGCCTCGGCAGCTATAATGGCCTCGCCGTTCATTCTCAGATAAATCTGTATCGTGGTCAGCACATCCTTCTGGCAATACGTCGCTATGCGTTTCAGGTCATGCTCTCTGTAATACACGTCGGCCACCTGCGACCCGTCTATGTCGTCCTTCGGCGATGGCACTCCGAACAGTGCGGCAAGCAGCCTGAGCGATGTGAAGCTCTTGAAATCCCCGAACTTCCACATCTCCATCGTGTCGATGAAATTCGTCTCCCACGGCTTTCTGCCCATGACGTTTATCGCCGCCGGTATCCTTATCCCGTTCACCAGCATACGCCTCATGATGAACGGCATATCGAACTCCTTTATATTATGCCCGCACACCGAGTAGTCCTTCGACACCATGAATTTGTTCACGAGCGCGGCAAACCCCTCCAGCACCGTCTTCTCGTCGTCTCCGCAGAACGATTTGAGCCTCACTCGCCTCTCCGTGCCGGACATATACACGAACCCCACCGAGATGCACGCCACCTTGGCAAACTCCGCATACACTCCCGCTCCGCAGGCGAACCCCTCCTCCGGAGTCTGTTCCGCCGTAAAACGTTCCGGCATACGTCCTTGCAACTGCGCAAACTTAATGCGCCACAGCTCCTGCATCTCCTCGCTCATCTGCCCCATCCGCTCCGCGCACGGCACAGTCTCAATGTCAAGGAACAATATCCTGTCAAGCATCATGCCCATATCCGTCCACATCGTCACGGCCTCCACGGCAGGCCGAGATTCTTCTCTATATACATTGTCAATATCTCGATTGCCCTCCTGTTGTCGCCCCCCTGCGGCACTATCAGGTCGGCATACCTTTTCGTAGGCTCTATGAATTGCAGGTGCATCGGCTTCAGCACACGCGTGTACCGCTCCATGACAGCCTCCGCAGTCCTGCCGCGCTCCACCATGTCCCGGCAGATGACCCTTATCAGCCTCTCGTCCGGGTCTGCATCCACGAACACCTTCAGGTCCATCTGCTCCCTCAGCCTCTCGTCGCACAGCGCGAGTATCCCTTCCACTATCACCACATCTCTCGGCTCTATATGTATGGTCTCCTTCTGGCGCGTGCAGGTCAGGTACGAATATGTCGGCTGCTCAATCGCCCGCCCCTCCTTCAGCATCATGAGCTGCTCCGTGAGCAGTCCCCAGTCGAAAGCGTCGGGATGGTCGAAATTGATGAGCTGCCTCTCCTCCATAGGCACATGGCTGCTGTCCTTGTAATACGAATCCTGCGGCAGGACGACAACCTCGCCCTCCGGCAGGCTCTCCACGATTTTCCTCACCACCGTAGTCTTGCCTGACCCCGTGCCTCCTGCTATACCTATGACCAACATATCTTCCTGTTCCGTTATGTACCGCAATGCACAAAGGTAAGCAATCTGTACCACATGGCCAAATGTAAACCTGATAATTAATCACCCCCTCATCATAGCCCGTTATAGCCCCGGCACATTCTTCCTCACACCTCCGCGCCCATTTGCAAATTTAGGTTAAAAACACGTACTCTCGCCGAAGCCCTCCCGAAGCTCCCCCGAAGCCCTCCCTATCCACGCGCTGTCTGCCCGCCGCTCTCAACCGCCTCCAAACACGTACTCTCCACCTATCCACGCCTTATCCTCAACCGCCCCCCAAGCCCCAAACTTTCTCCGGTTCTTTGCGTTGCGCCCAACTTTCACTATCTTTGCGGAGAAATTCCGCCGCACCATACTGCCAGCGGAATAGCATCATTCACACAGTTATAAAAATGAAACGCAACGTCATATTTCTCGCAACGCTTCTCTTTCTGGCCTCGCCGCTCCTCCCACTGACGGCGGCCACCGGCACTTTCACCCTCATCCTCGACCCCGGACACGGCGGCAAAGACCCCGGCACTCTCGGTAAGATAGGACAGGAAAAGAGCATCAACCTCAAAGTCGCCACTCTCGTCGGAGAGATGATTGAAAAGGAATACCCCGACGTAAAAGTAGTCTACACGCGCAAGTCCGACATATACGTGCCGCTGAAAGAGCGTTCCGACATGGCGAACCGCGCCGACGGCGACCTCTTCATCTCCATTCACACCAACTCCGCCGAGGCCGCCAGCGCACACGGCGCGGAGACATACATACTCGGTCTCTCGAAGACCGATGCCAATTTCGACGTGGCCAAGCGCGAAAACGCCGTACTACTCCTCGATGGCGACAAGGAGTCATATCAGGGCTTCGACCCCAACTCGCCCGACTCATACATCATGTTCGAGTTCATGCAGTCCAAATACACCGACCTCTCGGCCGAGGTGGCTTACTACATACAGAGCGAACTAGTATCCATCAAACGCCACGACCGTGGCGTTCGTCAGGCTCCCTTCTGGGTACTCCATCAGGTGAAGATGCCCAGCATACTCGTCGAGCTTGGCTTCATCAGCTACTCCGAAGAGGAAAAGTACCTCCTCTCGGCAGCAGGACAGAAATCCCTTGCAAACGCCATATTCAAAGGCTTCTGCAAATACAAGCACGAATACGACAAGCGCACTGTCGAGCACCCCA
>JADIMV010000053.1 GCA_017694515.1 Candidatus Aphodosoma intestinipullorum | reverse complement strand
GGTGAGCGGCGGCACGCTCAGCAGGGTGATGAGCGTCATGCAGTCCAGTCTGAAAGTCTACGGCTCGCATCACCTGATGGGCAACATATCGGGCAACCATGACAAGCCGCGTTTCATGGCACTCGCGTCGGGTGACCTTGTGCCGGGCGAGGATTCGCACGCTGCCGGATGGACACGCGAGATAGGCATCACCGACTCGACGGCATACGACCGGCTCGCGCTTTTCCATGCGTTCAACATGACAATACCCGGTGTGCCGGTAATCTACTATGGAGATGAAATAGGCATGACGGGAGGCAATGACCCCGACTGCCGCCGCATGATGTATTTCGACGGGTGGAATGTCCGCGAACGAGGGCTGTTCGACCGTGTGTCGGCTCTTGCGCATCTGCGTACGGATAATATGGCGATGATGTACGGAGACTTCATTTCCTTAGAGAATACGGACGAGACGTGGGTCTATGCACGCAAGTATTTCGACTCGGAGGCTGTGGTGCTGCTGAACAACGGCAGTGAGCCGAAGACGTTCGACGTGGCTCTCAACGGTCTTGATGGCGAGGGGCTTAAAGCCCTTGTCGGAGAGAGCGAGTTCTCGGTAGAGAGCGGACGGCTGAAGATTACACTGCCTGCGCTGAGCTACGAGGTGCTGTACAGGTAAGGCTTTAACAGGAACGGTACACATATAAAAGCCGTACACAAAAAAGGCAGAGCCGGATAATTCCGGCTCTGCCTTTTTTGTGGCCAGTAGAGGTATGGCCAGTTCCGGAACGATGGGGAGTGGCTTCGGAGTGTGTTCGGGGGACGTTCGGAGGGGCTTCGGCGAGAGTACGTCTTTTTAACTTATCTTTATTATTAGGGATGAGGAATGGAACGGTAGTGAGGCGGGTGCATTGGGGATGGATAAGGAGAGGGTTACTTGAAGGTGGGGCGAGAGTACGTGTTTTTAACCTTAAACCCAAAACGGTCATTAGAACGTTTTGAGAAGTCTACAATGGTCAGTTTTTTTATTGCGTACCCATGTGATATGCAATAGGGTATTTTGAGGTTTGCGTAAGACCCGTTTAACTAAACTCTTTGGCTGATTTCCGCTTTCTGGCGGTATCTTTTCCCGTCTTTTCCCTTGACATAGCCCGCTATGCCATCGGGAAAGGACGTAAAAATCTATTCGCCATAAACATGGAAATCAGCACAAAGTCTAATGACCGATTTGGGTTTAATTTGTAGTCGGGGACGATGGCGGCATTGGCAGGCAGGTGCGGCGGGGCTGGACGGGAGTGAGTGTGCGGTGAGCAGGGCGAGGAATTTACGGTTGCATATATCCCATATTTACATTAATTTTGCACTTTACGTGGATACGGAGAGGGGCTTTCAGCCCGGCTTCAGGTATAACGTTGTTAATCATGCATTTTATTTATAACTTAGGAATTACACTTTACGGCGTTGCGATAGCGCTTGCGTCATTGTTCAGTAATAAAGCCCGTCTGAGGTATGCGGGGGGCAGAGCGGCGGTGGATGAGATGAGAAGGAGACGCACGCCGGGGGAGAGATACATCTGGTTTCACGCAGCCTCGCTCGGTGAATTTGAGCAGGGGCGGGCTCTGATGGAGCGTCTGCGGGCATCGCACCCGGAATATAAGATTGCGCTCACTTTCTTCTCCCCGTCCGGCTACGAGGTGAGGAAGGGTTACGCGGGTGCAGACGTTGTGACGTATCTGCCGCTCGACAGACCGAGGAATGTGAGAGCTTTTCTCGATGCGCTGCAGCCGGAGATGGCTGTTTTCGTCAAATATGAGTATTGGGGCAATTTTCTTTTCTCTCTGAAAGAGAGAGGTGTGAGGACATACGTGGTCTCGGCCATATTCAGACCAGACCAAGTGTTTTTCCGGCCTTACGGGGGGCTGTTTGTGAGGATGCTCGGCTGCTTCACGAAGATATATGTGCAGGATGAGCGTTCGCGGCAGCTGCTTTCAGGTGTCGGGATAGAGAGCGTGGAGGTCGCGGGGGATACGCGGTTTGACCGTGTGGCCGACATAGTGCGCCGGGCGGAGGAGCTGCCTGTCGCGGCGGCGTTTGCCGGGGAGGGGCGGCCTGTTGTGGTGGCGGGCAGCACATGGCCTCAGGACGAGGAGCTTCTTGCGCGTTTCATCTCGGTCAATAAAGACCATCTGCGCATGATTATCGTGCCACATGAGGTTTCGCCTTCGCGCATCAGTGAGCTTTGCAGCCGCTTGAGATGCAGTTTTGCGCTCTATACGCAGACTACCCCGGAGGAGGCGGGGAAGGCGGACTGCCTCGTGGTGGACACGGTCGGCATACTGTCGTCGCTCTACCGATATGGCCGCGTGGCATACGTGGGGGGCGGTTTCGGGGCTGGCATACACAACACACTCGAAGCTGCGGTGTGGGGCATTCCCGTTGTATGGGGGCCTAACTATCATAAGTTCAAGGAGGCGGAGGGCTTGGCGGCGTGCGGCGGCGGATGCGCGGTGGCATCGTACCGCCAGATGGAGGACGCGCTCAACCGACTGCTTACCGACAGCGCGGCCGGCGCAAGTGCGGGAGAGTATGTGCGCTCCAAGACAGGGGCGACGGACAAGATACTCGCAGAACTATTCTGACCGCCGGAGCGGATGTGGACAACAGTCTAAACAACATATATTTGACTACGACTATGAAACCAACGACACCGAAGGGAACACGAGACTTCTCGCCAGTGGAAATGGCGCGGAGGAACTATATATTCGACACAATACGCACAGTTTTCCATCGCTACGGTTTCCGCCAGATAGAGACTCCGGCCATGGAGAACCTCACTACGCTGATGGGCAAGTACGGCGAGGAGGGCGACAAGCTGCTCTTCAAGGTGCTCAACTCGGGGGATTGGGCGGCCAAGTTGCCCGATGAGGAGTTGCAGGCACGCAATAGCGTGCGGCTCACCAACATGGTGTGCGAGAAAGGGCTGCGCTATGACCTGACAGTGCCTTTCGCGCGTTATGTCGTGCAGCACAGGGAGGAGATAACCTTCCCATTCAAGCGTTACCAGATACAGCCGGTGTGGCGTGCCGACCGTCCGCAGAAAGGGCGTTACAGGGAGTTCTACCAGTGCGATGCCGATGTGGTGGGCAGCGACTCGCTGCTGCTCGAGGCGGAGCTTGTGGAGATGATGGACGCGGCGTTCTCGGCATTCGGCATCGATGTGGTCATCAAGATAAACAACCGCAAGGTGCTGGCCGGAATAGCCGAGACAGTGGGTGCGGCAGACCGCATAGCGGACATAACCGTCGCCATCGACAAGCTCGATAAGATAGGGCTTGACGGCGTGAACCGCGAACTGGAGGAGAAGGGCATCCCGGCAGAAGCCGTGGAGCGGCTGCGCCCCGTGATTATGCTCGAAGGGACTAACGATGAGAAGATAGCCATTCTGCGCACTGTCCTCGCGGGCAGCGAGACAGGGCTGAAAGGCGTGGACGAGGTGGAGGAGGTTCTGCTCCATGTGGGCGAGAGCGGCCTGAAGAACCGCGTGGAACTCGACCTGACGCTGGCACGCGGGCTGAACTACTATACGGGCGCGATATTCGAGGTGAAGGCACTCGGCGTGGAGATAGGCTCGATATCCGGCGGCGGGCGATATGACAACCTCACCGGCATATTCGGCCTGCCCGGCGTGAGCGGTGTGGGCTTCTCGTTCGGAGCGGACCGCATATACGATGTGCTGACTGCGCTCGACAAATTCCCGGCGGAGCTGACAGCCGCGTCGCGCATTGTCTTTCTCGCGTTTGACAACCGTGGGCTGGAGTTCGGATGCAAGGCCGTCCGCACTGTCCGCCGTGCGGGCATTGACGCGGAGCTGTATCTCGACTGCGCTAAGATGAAGAAACAGATGGCGTACGCCAATGCAAACAATATTCCGTATGTCGGTATCATCGGCGATGATGAGCTTGCCGCCGGGAAAGTGACACTGAAAGACATGATGAGCGGTGAGCAAAGGATGCTTTCCGTGGACGAAATAATATCAGTATTAGCAAATTGACCTCTGCGGTGTCTTTACGGGACACGTATGAGGGGGAAAGAAAAAAGCGATTTTATGCAACAATACCGTAATCTGACACAGCAGGAGCGGGCGGCACTCGAGGCGCGCCACTGCACTGCCGAGAATTGGGATAATGTGCTTGTGGCCGAGGATTTCACACCCGAGTATGTCAGCGATGTGAAGTTCTCAGGGAGAGTGAAAATAGGCTCGCAGCACCGCGAGTTCGACCAGCCGGGCGGGTTTAAGGTACATTCCGGAATATATTCCGCACGACTGTTCAACTGCACGATAGGCAACGATGTATATATAGACCGCGTGCATAACTACATAGCCAACTACACGATAGGAGATAACGCATTCATAGAGAACACAAACCTGATAGTGACCGACGGCGAGACCACGTTCGGCAACGGTGTGAGCATATCGGTCATGAACGAGGGCGGCGGGCGCGAGATACCCATATTCGACGGGCTTTCCGCCCATCTGGCATATATACTTGCGCTCTACCGGCATGACCGGGAGCTGATAGCTGCCATACAGGGCATGATAGACGAGTATGTGCAGTCGCGCCGCGCTACAGTCGGGGTAATAGGCAACGGAGTGCGCATCATCAACTGCGGGACAATCAAGAATGTCTACATAGGCGACTGCGCAACGCTGATGGGAGTGTCGAAACTCCGCAACGGTTCGATAAACTCGAACAGCCACGCGCCTGTGCATCTCGGTTCAGGGGTCAAATGTACCGACTTCATACTCTCGTCGGGCGTGGACATAACAGACTCGACGCTTGTAAGCAACTGTTTCATAGGGCAAGGTACGGTCATGGGCAAGCACTATTCGGCCCTTGATTCGCTGTTCTTCGCCAACTGCCAAGGATTCCACGGCGAGGCGACAGCCATATTCGCCGGACCGTACACCGTGTCGCACCACAAGTCGAGTCTGCTGATAGCGGGTATGTTCTCGTTCCTCAACGCCGGGTCGGGTTCTAACCAGAGCAACCATATGTACAAACTCGGCCCGATACATCAGGGCATAGCAGAACGCGGCTCGAAGACCACAAGCGACTCGTATCTGCTCTGGCCCGCGCGCATAGGGGCATTTACCCTCGTGATGGGTCGTCACACGAAACATTCGGACACGAGTGACCTGCCGTTCTCCTATCTGATAGAGAATGCCACGGAGAGCTATCTCGTCCCGGCGGTCAACCTGCGCAGTGTCGGCACGATACGCGACGCGCAGAAGTGGCCCAAGCGCGACAACCGGAAAGACCCAGTGCATCTGGATCAGATAAACTTCAATCTACTCAGCCCATACACCATACAGAAGATGATGCGCGGCGTCGATGTACTGCGCCGCCTGTCGCAACTCGCGGGAGGAAACAACGAGGTGTACAGCTACCAGAACTGCAAGATAAGGAACTCGAGTCTTCAGAAGGGCATTGACCTGTACAATATGGCCATCACGAAGTTCCTCGGCAATTCGCTGATTTCGCGTTTAGACAAAGATGAGTTGCAGACGCTCGACGATATGCACCGTCTGCTCAGGCCAACAACGCCGTGCGGATCGGGCGAGTGGGTTGACCTTTCCGGCCTTATAGCCCCGCAGGGGGAGGTGGACAGGCTGATTGCCGACATCAAGCAAGGCAATATCACCCTGTCAGGCATACAGGAAAGGTTTGTCGAGATGCACAGCAACTACTATGAGTATGAGTGGACATGGGCATACGACAAGCTGATGAAGATATGGGACAAGCCTCTTGAGGAGGTAGACCGCGATGATGTGAAGCGCATGGTCTGCGAATGGAAAGATGCGGTGGTGACGCTTGACCGTATGCTTTACAACGATGCGAAGAAAGAATTTGACCTTAACGCCAAGACCGGGTTCGGCGTAGACGGCGACGAGAGCGTCAAGAGCCGTGACTTCGAGTCGGTGCGCGGACGTTTCGACAGTAACCCGTTTGTGTGCGAGGTGCTTAACCATATAGACCGCAAGACGAAGCTCGGCGACGCGATGATCGGGCGTTTAGACCGTATGCGCTGATGATGTATCTCGAACACCTGTCGTTGATGAATTACCGCAACATCGCCGAGTGCGATTTGCGTTTCTCGCCGAAATTCAACTGTTTTCTCGGGAACAACGGCATGGGGAAGACCAATCTTCTTGACGCGGTATATTATCTGTCGTTCACTAAAAGCCATCTCAATCCGGTAGACTCCCAGCTGATAAGATACGGCGAGGAGTTCTTCATGATGCAGGCTGAGTATGTGCGCCACGGCGGGCGAGAAGAGATTTTCGCGTCGGTCAAGCGGCGGGCGAAAAAGGTGTTCAAACGCAACAAGGTGTCATACGAACGTATGTCCGACCATATAGGGCTGCTGCCCGCAGTGCTTGTGTCGCCATCCGACAGTGAGCTGATAGAGGAGGGCAGCGACGGCAGGAGACGTTTCCTCGATACGGTAATATCGCAATATGACCGTATGTATATCAACGCCCTGGCCATGTACAACAAGGCTCTTGCGGAGCGCAACGCACTGCTGAAGCAGGAGGCTGAGCCGGACGCGGCCATGATGGATGTCTACGAGGGTCAGATGGCCTATTACGGTGATTACATCTGTCGCAGGCGTAGTGAGTTTGTTGCGGGGTTCATCCCTGAGTTCCAGCGGTTTTATACGGCCATATCGGGCGGAACGGAGAGCGTGGAGTTGAGTTATGTGTCGCACTGGCAGCGTGGAGACCTCGCACAGCTGCTTGCGGAGTGCCGTATGCGCGACAGGATACTCGGGTACAGCACCCGTGGCGCACACAAGGACGACATGGAGATGCTGCTCGACGGCTATCCTATAAAGCGGGCAGGGTCACAGGGACAGTGCAAAAGCTATATCGTGGCGTTGAAGTTCGCCCAATACGCGTGTCTGCGAAGGACGGCGGGGGTTGAGCCTTTGCTCCTGCTCGATGATCTGTTCGACAAGCTCGATGCCGCACGCGTGAAGCGCATAATGGAGATAGTGGCAGGCGAGGGGTTCGGCCAAGTGTTCATCACGGACACCAACCGCGAACATACAGACGCGCTGCTCGCGCAGACCGGCGCGGAGAGCAGGATTTTCCATGTGGAAAACGGGCATGTAATTTAACCCAAAACGGTCATTAGACCATTTTGAGGACTATGCCAAAGCTAAATTTTCTCCTCGTATCCTGTATGCAATAGAGGAATTTGAGTCTGGCAGAAATCCCGTTTTTACTAAACTATTTGGCTGCTTTCCGGTTTCTGGCGGCATCTTTGTGTGTAGACACAAGATAGGCTGCGGTTCGGCAATGACAACAAACAGGTTTGATTGTC
>JADIMV010000052.1 GCA_017694515.1 Candidatus Aphodosoma intestinipullorum | reverse complement strand
CCCTAAGGTGTGTTAGAATTGATAAAATGCAAGGCATTGAGGGTGAGGGCGACAGGAGTTTACTTTAGTAAATGACTTAGCCCGAATCCCGATAATAACGCAGCAGTTTGCAATTATGACACACCGCCTTTGCTATATATGCCCCCTTCTTACAGCAGTTTCTCTATTCTCTCCATCGCCTCCGCTGTATTCTCGTAAGTGTTGAATGAGGTGAGCCGGAAATATCCCTCTCCGCACGCACCGAACCCCACGCCCGGTGTGCCGACTACGTATGCCGTGTTGAGCAGCCAGTCGAAGAACTCCCACGACTTCATGCCGTGCGGGCATTCCATCCAGATGTAAGGCGAATTGACCCCGCCGCTATAGAATATTCCCTTCTTGTCGAGTACATCGGTTATCAGTTTCACGTTGCGCCGGTAGTAGTCTATGTTTCTGTCCGCCTGCGCTACACCCTCTTCTGACAATGCGGCCTCTAATCCGCGCTGGGTCATGTACGGTGCGCCGTTGTACTTCGTGGTCTGCCTCTGCTGCCACATCCGCAGCAGGCTCATCCCGTCGCGTTCGAGTTCCTTCGGTATGAAGGTGTACCCGCTCCTCACGCAGGTAAAGCCCGCTGTCTTCGAGAGCGAGTTGAACTCTATGGCGCACGTCCGCGCCCCTTTCGCCGCGAATATGGAGTGCGGCTTGCCATCCTCGCCGATGAAACGTTCGTAGGCATTGTCGTACAGTATGATAGCCCCGTGGCGGTTGGCGTAGTCCACCCACGCCTGCATCTGTTCCAATGAGAATGTCGCCCCGGTAGGATTGTTCGGCGAACACAGGTATATCATGTCGGCCGCGAAATCCGGCGGCGTGGGCAGAAAACCGTTCTCCTTGTTGCACTCCAGGTAGGTGATTTTCTGCCCGTCCATGGGCGATGTCGCCTTGTACAGCGGATACACCGGGTCGGGTATCAGCACATGGTTTTCCCCGTGCGCGAAAAGGTCTGTCACGTTCGCTATGTCTTCTCCTATCCCGTCGCCTATCGTGATTTCTTCCGTGTCAACCTCTATGCCGTATGTGGCGTAATACCTCTGCACGGCTCTCTTGGCGAACCCGTAGCCCAGTTCCGGGCCGTATCCTCGGAATGTCTCCACGTGTTTCAGCTCCTCCACGGCCTTGATTATCGCGTCAGCCGCCACAGGTGCGAGCGGGCGCGTCACGTCGCCTATCCCCAGCTTTATCAGCGGCTTCTCTGGGTGCGCCTTGGCAAACTCCGCCGTGCGCTTGGCTATCTCCGTAAAAAGGTAGTTCTCCTCTAACTTATTGTAATTCAGATTTAGTTTCATCTCTTGGCTCTGTATTTATGTCGGTGATTATATATCTATTGTTCCTCGGAATACCTCTACTGCCTCGCCGCGCATCAGCACACTCATGTCGCGCCGGCAGGTAACCGTAAGGCTGCCTCCTCTCAGTAGTACTGTGACGGGAGTGTCATATTCCACCTTGCCCGTCAGGGCGAATGCCGCCACTGTGGCGCAAGCCCCTGTGCCGCAAGCCATCGTCTCGCCGCTGCCCCGTTCCCATACGCGCATCTTTATGGTATGGCTGTCCGTCTGTTGCGCGAACTCCGTGTTCACCCGTTCGGGAAACAGACTGTGCCGTTCGAACAGCGGTCCTATGCGCTCTATGTCAATGGCTTCAGTGTCTCCAGTCTCTATCACTAAATGGGGATTGCCCATCGATATGGCTGTGCCTCTGTACCTCTTGCCTCCCACCTCTATCTCTTGCGCGATGAACGGCCTTTTGCACATCATGGGTATCCTTTCCGGAGCGGTCTCCGCCTTGCCCATATCCACTTCCGCTTCACTTATATGTCCCTCTCCGCCGAAAAGCCTCAGGCGTTTCACTCCGCTCATGGTCTCCACGGTGATTTCCCTGTCGCGGGTCAGTCCTGCTTCATATACATACTTTCCGACGCAGCGTATGGCGTTGCCGCACATACGTCCCTCCGACCCGTCGGCGTTGAACATCCTCATGCGGCACGTTGCCGTCACGCTTGGCAATATCAGCACAAGCCCGTCGCCGCCTATCCCCTTGTGGCGGTCAGACAGTTTGATAGCCAGCTCTTCCGGCTGCATGGGCGCGGGATTTCTTGTGCAGTCTATATAGATATAGTCATTGCCCGCGCCGTGCATCTTTACAAAGTCTGTTCTCATAATCAGTTAGTTGGTCACTCTGCCCTGCTTGTTGGCTGCGGGTCTCCGAACCTGGAAAGCCGCCAAAGAGTTGGGGCAAACGTTCTAATGGCCTTAAAAAAGAAACTGTCCCCCGGACCGTATAGTCACAGGTGACAGCCTCTCCTTCTATTTGTATGAAAAAAGATGTCTATAGAATAGTGTGCGTAGAACCGTGATACTCTCTCCTCACTCTTCCTCTTCCGGCTCTGCCATGTTGGTGAAGACGTTCTGCACATCTTCGTCCTCCTCTATCTTCTCAACGAGCTTGTTCACGGCTGCCATCTGCTCCTCGTTGAGTTGCTTCGTGTCGTTCGGTATGCGCACGAACTCCGATGACGTTATCTCGTAGCCGTTCTCCTCGAGGTACTTCTGTATGGCGGCGTTCTGTGCGAATTCGCCGTAGATTACGAGCTCCTCGCCGTCATCCTCTATCTCGTCTGCGCCGAAATCTATCAGTTCGAGTTCAAGCTCCTCCGGATCCATGCCTTCTTTCTTGGCTATGTGGAACACGCACTTGTGCGTGAACAGGAATTCGAGGCTGCCCGTCGTGCCGAGGTTGCCGCCGAACTTGTTGAAGTAGCTCCTGATGTTGGCCACGGTTCTTGTCGTGTTGTCCGTTGCCGTCTCCACGAAGATGGCTATGCCGTGCGGGCCGTAGCCCTCGTAGTTCATCTCCTTGTAATCCGTATAGTCTTTGGAGAGAGCCTTTTTTATGGCGCGTTCCACATTCTCCTTCGGCATATTCTCCTTCTTCGCCGTCGCCATCAGTGCGCGCAGGCGCGGGTTTGTGTCCGGGT
>JADIMV010000051.1 GCA_017694515.1 Candidatus Aphodosoma intestinipullorum | reverse complement strand
TGTGTATAAGAGACAGATATAAAATGATGTTTCAAGGCTGTTTTTGCGGGAAAACGTCCTGTTTTATGCCCGAAAAAATTTTATGTCGGGCTGTTCTGTCCCCTCCTGAAATCGTTACGTGATTAGACATAAACTGACTGTCAGCGTATTACGGATTGCCGTTTTTGGCGTTTTATATTTTGCCATTCCATGGAATTATTGTAATTTTAGCCGCAATTTCCCGGGGCGTACACAGTGTGCCTGTTGTCCGCATTTTCGGTGCGTTTGCAGTTTCCAATTAAATAGCGAATACAGATGCTTGATCAGGATAGGATTATTCGGATAAACGTTGAGGATGAGATGAAGCAGGCCTACATAGACTATTCTATGTCGGTCATTGTTTCGAGGGCGTTGCCTGATGTGAGGGACGGTTTCAAGCCCGTACACCGCAGGGTGCTGTTTGGAATGAATGAACTTGGCAATACGTCGGACAAGCCCTACAAGAAGTCGGCGCGTATTGTGGGTGAGGTGATGGGTAAATATCATCCGCACGGCGACTATTCAATATATATGACCCTCGTGCGCATGGCTCAGCCGTGGTCGCTGCGCTATCCGTTGGTTGACGGGCAGGGCAATTTCGGCTCTGTGGACGGCGACGGGCCGGCCGCTATGCGTTACACGGAGGCGCGCCTCGAGAAGTTGGCCGAGGAGATGCTTAAGGACATCGACAAGGAGACTGTGGATTTCTCCCCGAACTTTGATGAGACGCTGAAAGAGCCGCAGATATTGCCGACACGGCTGCCCAACCTGCTTGTCAACGGCTCTTCGGGCATTGCGGTCGGTATGGCCACGAATATGGCGCCGCACAACCTGTCGGAGGTGTCGGATGCTATTGTAGCGTATATTGACAATAATGATATACAGATCTCGGAACTGATGCAGTATATCAAGGCTCCCGATTTCCCGACAGGCGGCATAATATATGGCTATGCTGGGGTGCGCGACGCGTTCGAGACCGGGCGCGGGCGCATTGTTGTGCGCTCGAAGGTGGACATCGAGACCAACGAGAAGACCCATGACAAGATTATAATCAGCGAGATTCCGTATATGGTCAATAAGGCTGAGCTGATTAAGTCCATTGCTGACCTCGCTATCGAAAAGCGCGTGGAGGGCATAGCCAATGTCAATGACGAGTCCGACCGTAACGGGATGCGAATTGTGGTGGATGTCAAGAGAGACGGCAATGCTAATGTCATACTGAATAAGTTGTTTAAATACACAGCCTTGCAGTCGTCATTCAGCGTCAACAACATAGCTTTGGTCAACGGCCGCCCGAAGCTCCTCAATATTAAGGAACTGATAGCGCATTTCGTCGCCCATCGGCACGATGTTGTCACGCGCCGCACTCAGTTTGAACTGCGCAAGGCGGAGGAGAGGGCCGAATTGCTCGAAGGCTGCATGAAGATACTCGACAACCTCGATGAGGCCATACGTATCATACGTGAGTCGAAAACTCCGGACGAGGCCAAGACGCGCCTGATGGAGCGTTTCAGTCTGAGCGAGAGGCAGGCCGCATACATAGTTGAGATGCGCCTGCGCCAGCTCACAGGCATGGAACAGGCCAAGTTGCGTGCGGAATATGAGGATATACTGAAACGGATAGAGGACTTGAAAGACATACTTGCCCGTGTCGAACGCCGTATGGAAATCATTAAGAACGAGACTGTTGAGTTGAAAGAAAAATACGGCGATGCCCGCCGCACAGAGATTGTCTATGCGAGCGAGGAGTTCAATCCGGAAGACTTCTACTCGGACGATGAGATGATTATCACCATATCCCATTTGGGGTATATCAAACGCACGCCTTTGGCGGACTTCAAGGCGCAGAATAGGGGCGGCGTAGGTTCAAAGGGAAGCAATTCGCGCGACGAGGATTTCATCGAGTATATTTATCCCGCATCGATGCACGCCACTATGCTATTCTTCACTCAGAAGGGGCGGTGCTATTGGCTGAAAGTCTATGAGATACCTGAGGGTAACAAGGCAAGCAAGGGTCGCGCTATACAGAATCTGCTCAACATTGAGGCCGATGACAAGGTGAATGCTTTCATTAGGGTCAAGCATCTGCAGGACCCTGAGTACAACAGCACGCATTACCTCGTGTTCTGCACGAAGCAGGGTATCGTGAAAAAGACTTCGCTCGAAGCCTATTCGAGGCCGAGACAGAACGGGGTGAACGCCATTACCATACGTGAGGACGATCAGGTCATACAGGTACGCCTGACTGACGGCAGCAGCGAGATAATCATGGCCAACAGGAACGGCCGTGCCATACGTTTCAATGAGTCAAAGGTGCGCGACATGGGACGTACAGCAACCGGAGTGCGCGGCATGACGCTGGACGAGGACGATCCGACAGATGCAGTAGTCGGCATGATATGTGTGCCCAAGGAAACCACTGATAACATTCTTGTTGTCTCAGAGCTTGGCTACGGGAAACGTTCCGACTTGGAAGATTACCGTATCACTAACCGTGGCGGTAAGGGTGTCAAGACCATCAACATCACGGACAAGACAGGTAAGCTTGTCTCCATTAAAAGTGTAAATGATGACAATGACCTGATGATAATAAACAAGTCAGGTATAACCATACGCATGAAAGTCTCTGATTTGAGGGTTGTTGGACGTGCGACACAGGGTGTGCGGCTCATAAACCTCGAGAAACGGAACGATGAGATAGCATCGGTATGTAAGGTGCAGTCTGAGACGGCGGAAGAGACGGCAGAGAGCAGCGGTGCTTCTGGCGAAGTGGAAGCCAAAGAGGACGGAAACAACTAAACACAAATACAATCTAAGGTTTTTTTATTAACGGAATCTATTATGAAAAAAATCATTCCTATTTTGGCCGTAATGCTTGGCATTTCGCTATGTGCGGCAGCGCAGAAACCCAATGTAAACAAAGCCAAGAACATGGCTTTCGCGACAGAGAATCCTGATTTTGCCGGGGCAAAGGCTATAATCGAGGAGGCTGTCAAGTCTCCGGAACTGAACCAGTTGGCTAAGACATGGTTCGTCGGCGGCGAGGTGTACTATCAGTCTGCCGTAAGCGGGAAAGGAGAGGGTAGTGAAATCAGCAATGGTGAAGACGCCAAAAAAGCTCTCGACTGTTTTCTCAAGGCATACGAGCTTGATAATATGCCTAACGCAAAAGGTAAGGTAAAGCCAAAATACACCAATAAGATAAAGGACTATCTCGTAAGCCTCTATTTGAGATATACATTCGTCAACTATGGCGTGAAGCAGTATGAGGCTCGCAACTATAAAGACGCGATAGACGCATTTGAGACACACACGGATATTGTCGATATGCCTATGGTGGCAGGACAGAAAAACGCTCCGGCTAAGGATTCCGCCTACTACGAGATTGTTTTCTATACTGCGCAGTGTGCATGGGCGGGCAATTTCAACCAGAAAGCCATCGAGATATATTCGTCGCTGAAAGACAAGGACTATGAGGGCAATGTTGTTTACCAGAGCCTTGCAGAGCTATATAAGACTGAAAAAGACACTGTTAATTTCGAGGCTATACTGAAAGAGGGTGTACAGAAATTCCCGTCGGAATTCTATTATCTCGGTAACCTTATCAATCTCTATATCGAGCAGAATGCATTGAATAAAGCGGAAGAATACCTTAGGCAGGCGATTGCCAACGACCCGAACAATGCACAATATTACGTTGTGATGTGTACCGTGCTTGAAAACGAGAACAAGATTGAAGAGGCGATGTCAATGATAGACAAAGCTCTTGAGCTTGATGACAAGAATGCTGAGGCTTGGAACACGAAAGGCCGTCTGATATACAACACGGCTGTTGCAACGGAAGGATTGTCCGCAGAAGAGAAAGACATAGAGAAGGCCAACAAGATAGCCGAGGATGCAAAAAACATCTTCAAAGAGTCTATGCCTTATTTCGAGAAAGCCGTAGAATTGAATCCTGAGAACGCGGATTACCTCAAGACTCTCAGAAGCTTATATTATCGTTTCTACGATGACGACCCGAAGTATCCTGAGCTCTATAATAAGGTAAATGAGCAGCTCAAATCTCTCTAACGAATAAAAGAAACCTTTGGCCGCACATAAAACATTATTATGTGCGGCTTTTTTGTAACATTAAGCGTGAGTTCGATGAGTCTGCGGCTCTCCACTGATTGATGTTTATAATCGGCATTATGTTAAGTTGATAATTATATACCTCACATTCAATACCAATATATAAAGATTGAGACTACTACTTACTATGTTGAATACGAGGGAGTTCTGCACAGTAACATCTCCTTATTGCATTTGTCAATGCCTCTATCAAACTTTGTATTCGCCGATTAACTCATCAGTAAGAAAAATACACTGTCTATGCTTTGCTAAGCCTTTAATTTATATTATCTTTGTAGAAGATATGATGCGGTTCAGCATAGCCAAAATGAAAACAGGTTTTCATTTGTCTCTGACTCACCTTTCCATATCTTTCTTCAGCATAACTATATAGTGAGTTTACGCGCTTTTGGTTTGCAGTATTATTCTATACGGAGATGATATATGGATAACAAAACAATATAAATATTTGATTATGAGTAAAAAATGGAAAGCGATAGGCATTATCTCGCTAATAGTGATTGTGGCATTTGCCGTGTTTTTCTATATCAGATTCTATTTCGTGTTCGGGGAAGGAGTAAAAACCGGGCAGTTGAATTATATCGTATATAAGGGCTATGTGTTCAAGACATACGAGGGAAAGTTGATACAGAGCGGATTCCGCAGCGGCAAGAACGTCGGCACGATACAGAGCTATGAATTCCAATTCTCGGTTGAGGATGAACGGATAGCGGACTCTTTGATGAGATGCGGAGGACGTGAAGTTGAACTGCATTATAAAGAATACTTCGCTCCCCTACCGTGGCGCGGCGTAAGCGAGTTTGTCGTGGACAGCATAATTGCGGTCAGATGACATATAATCAACATTTTATATAGGCGGAGATAGCTTCCATATGCTTAAACTCTAAGATATATTAAATAGACAAGATAGGATATAATAAATGGAATTAGCGAGTAAATACAATCCGACCGACATTGAAGCAAAATGGTATCAATACTGGTTGGATAATTCTTTTTTCAAGAGTACACCAGACGGAAGGAAACCATACACAGTTGTCATACCCCCCCCCAATGTTACCGGTGTGCTGCACATGGGGCATATGCTCAACAACACGATACAGGATATCCTTGTACGCCGTGCGCGAATGATGGGGTTCAATGCCTGCTGGGTGCCGGGTACTGACCACGCATCGATAGCGACAGAGGCAAAAGTTGTCAACCGCCTTGCCGAGAAAGGCATAAAGAAAACAGACTTGTCGAGAGACGAGTTCCTCGGCCATGTGTGGGACTGGACACATGAACACGGCGGCATCATATTGAAACAACTGCGCAAGCTGGGTGCATCGTGTGACTGGGACAGAACGGCATTCACAATGGATGACATACGGTCGAAGTCCGTTATAAAAGTATTCTGTGACCTATATAATAAAGGACTGATATACAGAGGTGTCCGCATGGTGAACTGGGATCCGAAGGCACTTACGGCACTGTCGGATGAAGAGGTCGTTTTCAAAGAGCAACAGGGCAAGCTTTATTACCTGAGATATAAAATAGAAGGGGAGGAAGGCTACGCTATTGTCGCCACTACCCGACCGGAAACCATCATGGGCGACACGGCAATGTGCATCAATCCGAATGACCCGAAGAATAAGCACCTGAAAGGCAAGAGAGTCATAGTTCCTTTGGTCGGAAGGGTCATCCCTGTCATAGAGGACGAATATGTTGACGTGGAGTTCGGTACAGGTTGCCTCAAAGTAACCCCTGCTCACGATGTGAACGACTATATGCTCGGGGAGAAATACAACCTCGAAAGCATAGACATATTCAATGACAACGGAACGATAAGCGAACGCGCCGGAATGTATATAGGTATGGATCGCTTTGAAGTCAGGAAACAGATAGTCAAGGACTTGGAAGAAGCTGGACTGCTTGAGAAGACGGAGGATTATACCAACAAGGTGGGGCATTCGGAGCGCACGAACGTGGTCATTGAGCCTAAGCTGTCGATGCAGTGGTTTTTGCGTATGGAACATCTTGCGGAAATCGCGCTGAAACCAGTGATGGACGACGAGATAAAGTTTCATCCGGCAAAGTACAAGAACATATACCGCCATTGGCTTGAAAATATCAAGGACTGGTGCATATCGAGACAACTGTGGTGGGGGCACAGGATACCGGCTTATTATCTGCCGACCGGGGGGTACGTTGTGGCTGAGACCGCAGATGAGGCAGTTAAACTGGCACAAGAGAAAACAGGCGACACTACCCTATCTGTTAACGACTTGCGTCAGGATGACGACTGCCTGGACACATGGTTCTCGTCATGGCTTTGGCCTATCTCGCTGTTTGACGGGATAAACCGTCCGGACAATGAGGAGATAAACTACTATTACCCTACGGCCGACCTCGTGACCGCTCCGGACATAATATTCTTTTGGGTAGCGCGGATGATAATGGCGGGATACGAGTACAGACATGAAATGCCGTTCAAGAATGTCTACTTCACAGGCATAGTGCGCGACAAATTGGGACGCAAGATGTCAAAGCAGCTCGGCAATTCGCCAGACCCAATCGAACTGATGGACAAATACGGCGCAGACGGGGTGCGAATGGGCATGATGCTCTCCGCGCCTGCGGGTAACGACATACTGTTCGACGAAGCACTATGCGAACAGGGACGTAATTTCAACAACAAGATATGGAACGCGCTGCGCCTTGTGAAAGGATGGAACACAGCCGAAACGGAGCAGCCGGAGTCGGCGAAGATAGCCATAGAATGGTTCGACAACAGGCTTTCGGCGGCTGTGGCCGAGATAGACGATGATTTTTCAAAATACCGCATAAGCGAGGCACTCATGACCGTGTACAGGCTGTTCTGGGACGACTTCTCGTCGTGGTATCTTGAAATGGTGAAGCCAGCATACCAGCAACCGATTGACAGCAAGACGCTTGAGGCCACAGTGTTATTCTTCGAGAAATTAGTACTGCTACTCCACCCTTTCATGCCGTTCATCACCGAAGAGGTCTGGCACGCATTGCGTGAAAGGAAAGATGGAGAGAGCATCATGGTTACACAGATGCCGGAATGCGCTCCAGCGGACAATGGACTGATTGCCGATTTCGAGACAGTGAAGGAGATAGTGTCCGGAGTGAGGACAATACGCCTTGAACGCAATATCCCTAACAAGGAACAACTCCATCTTGTCGTGTGCAAGGGAGATTATGACGCGGCCTATACGCCCGTCATCGCGAAGATGTGCAATCTGTCGGGCGTGAGCCACGGCGAGAAGGACGCGGCATCGGCCTCGTTCATGGTGAGAACGACGGAGTTTGCTGTGCCGCTCGGCAATATGATCAATGCCGATGAGGAGATAAAGAAGATGGAAGACGAGATAAAATATCTCGAAGGCTTCCTCGTATCGGTCATGAAGAAACTCGGCAACGAGAAGTTCGTGGCTAACGCCAAACCCGAGGTGGTCGAGAACGAGAGAAAGAAAAAGGCTGATGCGGAGAGCAAGATAAAGACATTGCGGGAGAGCATCGCAAAACTCCGATAAGAGAGATATCTCTAAAAACCAAGCGGCTGACGGAATTAACTGTCAGCCGCTTGGTTGTTTACATATACCTTTCATTGATGTAGTCGAGGTACTCCTTGTGGCTACTGTAGTCAAGGATAGTGTTGAGGTTATACAGCACTTCCTGATAGGTTACGACCTTGAAATTGACATTGTCACTTGCCATCAGTTCCGCGAAGCGGGCAATCTCGGCACGATGTACCGCACCTCTGTCGTCCGGTGCGTCATAGTAGAGATAGACGAGATAGAAGCGGGTCTTATCGCCATTAATGCTTTCATTGCGCATCAGGCCAAGCAGGTGCTTGATGAGCTGGGCGGCATCGAGGCAACTATAGTCGAGATGCTTGCCTTCCGCGCAGTCTGCCATGCCGATGATATACTCATGTATGCAGGGCAACCCGTTCCACAACCCGTCTGTGGCAAGATATTTGGACTTAAGTATGTTGGGTGAATAGGAATAGGGTTCCAAAAACTTGCTCTCCACGGCATAGAAGTGTTCGCGAGCTGTCAGCATCATGTCAAGATTTGACGGTCTACTGCCGGCAATAATGGTATTCTTATACTCGAACCTTATCTCATTTCCCGCAAGTAAACCGTCAATTCCTAATGCTCTCAATGCCTGCTCGGCATCGTTTCTCATATAGCTGAACACATTGACGCACAGGGCAGAGGAAGAGTGCAGTGCCTTCATATTGGCAGGACGACCCGCCATGTCGGTCAGTTCGTTGCCGTCCGCATCGCGGAACATCTGCTCTACTTCGGCAGGCAGTCCGCCGAAAATGTTTTCGTAGTACGAGGACAGATAGCCTTTCTCATCGACAGAAAGACCGTGGCGCACAGCCCACTGTTTCTGTTTAAGTTTAAGATAATCAGAATAGTTCATAATCATTACAGTTTTAATATAATCAAATCTTTCTTGTTATCATTATCATTGACAGAGGAAAGGTTATCGCAATTATTGAATACGTCTGATATTTTCCTGATAAAGTTTATCACATCCAAAGAAAGTACTCCTGCCTATAACTCCAACATAACCTTTAAAGATTATAGAAGTAAGATTAATGCAATATGAGAAAGCCTCATAACCTATATTTCTAAGGTCACCTTCAAAGATTACTGAGGTAAGTTTTTTGCAATATGAGAAGGCATTATCGCCAATACTCCCTACATCACCTTTAAATACTATGGAAGGAAGTCTGCTACAACTGTGGAAAGCACTATTGCCAATACTTTCGATATTACCTTTAAAGTCTACTGTAGTAAGGTTAGTACATTCGTAGAAAGCACTATTGCCTATACTGTTTACATCACCATTAAAGACTACTGAAGAAAGTCTGCGGCAAGCAGAGAAAGCACCATCTTCAATACTTTTTACATCACCTTTAAATACTATGGAAGGAAGTCTGCTACAACTGTGGAAAGCACTATTGCCTATACTGTTTACATCACCATTAAAGACTACTGAAGAAAGTCTGCGACAGGCATAGAAAGCACCACCTTCAATACTTTTTACATCACCTTCAAATACTATGGAAGAAAGACTGTCGCAGCTTTGAAAAGCAAGGCTACCTATACTATGTACAGAAGCTGGAATAGTGATATCCGTAATAGAATTATTCTTATTAAAAGCAGATCTGCCTATGGCCACTACTGAGTGTGGAATAACAGTGTTTTTGCACCCGAGTATTAACGTATTGGTCGCAGTCTCTATAATTGCATTACAGTCTTCCCTTGAATCATAAACCGGATTTCCCTCCTCAACGATAATTGTATTAAGACTGTTGCAATTTGTAGGTATATCTATAGAAGTACGGGGTATAAAGATAGATGTGAGATAAGGACATTCCCACATTTGTATTCCTGTAACAGTATACTTGCGATAATAAGTCACGGTAGAAGGGATAATAAGATTGCCACAATATTCCGATCGAAATCGATCTGCATAGAAATGTTGTTGAACCTCCACTGTCGTATCGGAGGTGATTTCACAATAAATTCTTCTTCCGCCTATTTCAGCCCAAAAATATTTGCCTTGGGCAGACGCAGAGTGGGCAAACACCAACATGAACGACAGGAAAAGAAGTACTCGTTTTGCAGCCATTTGCCTTGACAACAGGCATGGCCTAAGGTGTCCGCAGAACATACACAGATCAATTTGTGTCATAATAAATAAGAGTTTTATAACGGCAGGACTCCCGGCAGGCCGAAGGTTATAGTAACGTGAGGCATATATAACAAAGAAGCGCGGGAGTCTGAACCTGTCACCCGTCCCGCGCACTGAGGCCTTCGCATTGCCCAATCAGCCAAGAACGAGCAACGCAGAAGCCCACGCCGATATGTATATCACACCATACGCCACATTGTATCCTTACTCTACAAAAGAGTACGGACACAACAACGATAGGCATATATAAACATACCCCGAGGACATCTACCGTTGCTTTGTATCGGCCGATTTTAGAAGTTGCGAAGTTCCAGTGCGCCAACGACAAAGCGTCAAGTAAACGCCTTTTCCATATACGGAATTTCCCCACCCGACATCACCCGCAGTGCGGGAGGATGCCAATACGGCGTGGAAACCCGTGGGCAAAGATAGGATAAATCAGTGAATAAAACGACCGAAAAGAGGAATAAAATCAGGGATGCGCGTGGAATGGAGGAACAGGAATGGAGCGAGGTGTATGAGGAGAGCGGGATAGTGATTAAGGAGAAGGCGGCCGAGAGATAGGGAGAGGCTAAGGCGAGAGCACGTGTTTCATGGGGAGGAGGCAAGGTAAGGTTAGCCTACACTTTCGGTGAGAGTACGTGTTTTTAATATTAATTTGCAATTGAAGGAGAGATGGAAAAAACGGTGGAGATTGGTTGGAGATAAGGCGAGGGTACGTGTTCGGAGGGGAATGAGAGGGGAAAAGAAAGCCCTGCCGCGCTGCGGCAGGGCTTATGGAGTACCCAAAGAATATGGGTATCAGCGGATTTTCTCGATAATCTCGGCACCTTTCTTCATGGCCGCCTCGTTGGCAGGAAGAAGTTTGTGGTGACGCTCGGGCAGCGATTTCTTGAGGCCAAGCATCACGTTGTCCATCTCGACGATGGGGTCTATCTTGAGCAGACCGCCGAGGACTATCATGTTGAAGGTCTTCATCGCGTTGAGAGCAGCAGCTGTGTCGGTAGCGGCAACGCTGTAAACCGATATGTCAGTGCGCTCTGGCTGGCGGGTCATGCCGGCGGGGTCGTAGATGAGGATTCCGCCGGGCTTTACGCGGGGCTCGAACTTGTCCATCGAGGGCTGGTTGAGCACCACGGCGATGTCATATTTCTGAAGGAGCGGAGAGCTGATGGGCTCATCGCTGAGGATGACAGTCACGTTGGCCGTGCCGCCGCGCTGCTCCGGGCCGTATGCCGGCAGCCAAGTTACCTCTTTGCCCTGAAGCAGGCCTGCATAAGCAAGGATTTTACCCATAGAGAGGACACCCTGACCGCCGAAACCTGCTATTATGATTTCTCTTTTCATAGTCGTTAAGTTTTAGTTGTTATTTAGCCGGTTCTTCGTAGTGTTTTTTCTCAGTGTCCTTGAGGTCACCGAGAGGATATTTGGCGAACATGTGCTCCTCCATCCAAGCGTTTGCCTGTACGGGAGACATCTTCCAGCCTGTGTTACAATGAGAAACGAACTCTACGACTGAAGTACCCTTGCCTGCCATAGAGTTTTCAAACGCCTTGCGTATGGCTTTCTTTGCGCGCACGATGTTTGCGGTCTTGTGTGTGCTCTGACGTGTCACGTAGCAAGTGCCGTCGAGTTTGGCGAGGAGTTCGCTTATCTTCAACGGGAAGCCGTAGATGTCAGTGTTACGTCCGTAGGGGCAAGTAGCGGTCTTCATACCCTCGAGAGTGGTCGGGGCCATCTGTCCGCCGGTCATGCCGTATATGGCGTTGTTCACGAAGAAGATTACGATGTTCTCGCCACGGTTGCAGGCGTGGATTGTCTCGGCTGTACCGATTGCGGCAAGGTCGCCGTCGCCCTGATAGGTGAATACCACGTTTTCAGGGTTGAGACGCTTGAGGGCTGTGGCGAGCGCGGGCGCACGGCCATGGGCAGCCTCCTGCCAGTCGACATCGATGTAGTTGTAGGCGAATACTGCGCAACCTACGGGCGCAACGCCGACAGTCCTGTCCTGTATGCCCATCTCCTCTATCACTTCGGCGATGAGTTTGTGGATGACACCATGGCTGCAACCCGGGCAGTAGTGCATCACGTTGTCTGTGAGAAGTTTGGTTTTTCCGTAAACCAAATTTTCAGGTTTGATAATATCTTTTGTTGTCATGACAAGCTAATTATTTAATGAGTTGTTTTTTTAGAGCATCGAGCACCTCTTCAGCAGTGGGGACCATACCGCCCTGACGGCCGAAGAACTCGACGGGTTTCTGTCCGTTGACGGCGAGGCGCACGTCCTCAACCATCTGTCCTGCGCTCATCTCGACAGTAAGGAAGCCCTTTACGCGAGCGGCGAGTTCCTGAATTTTCTTTGTCGGGAAGGGGAACAGAGTGATGGGACGGAGGACACCGAGCTTGATGCCTTCGTGACGGGCCAGCTCAGCTGCGGACTTACATACGCGGGCACTTGAGCCGAAGGATACGCATACGTAGTCAGCATCCTCACAATGATAATCTTCGAAGCGGACTTCGTTTTCTTCGATTGTCCTGTATTTCTCGAGGAGGTGTAGGTTACGCTGCTCCATGATTTCTGGAGCCATCTCGAGAGATGTGATGATGTTACGCTCACGGCCTTTCTTGCCGGTTGTCGCCCACGGGCACTGCGCAACTACCTCTTCCTGAGTGCGGCGCGGCTTGAAAGGAGGCAGAACGACTTTCTCCATCATCTGGCCGATTACACCGTCAGAGAGTATGAGGCACGGGTTGCGGTATTTGAACGCAAGCTCGAAGCCGAGGCCTACGAAGTCGGCCATCTCCTGTACGCTCGAAGGAGCGAGGACTATAAGGTGGTAGTCGCCATGACCGCCGCCCTTGACAGACTGGAAATAGTCGGCCTGCGAGGGCTGGATTGTTCCGAGACCCGGGCCGCCGCGCATGACGTTAAGGATGACGCAAGGCAGCTCAGCCGCCGCGATATAAGATATTCCCTCCTGCTTGAGGCTGATGCCGGGAGAGGAGGATGATGTCATGACCATCTTGCCGGCACCTGCGCCCGCATAGACCATGTTGATGGCAGACACTTCACTCTCCGCCTGAAGGACAACCATGCCAGTCGTTTCCCAAGGCTTGAGCTCCTGAAGGGTTTCCATGACTTCCGACTGAGGCGTAATAGGATACCCGAAATAGCCATCGCAACCGCAACGCACAGCGGCGTGGGAGATGGCCTCATTACCTTTCATTAATTTGATTTCTTCCATGACCTTTGGACAACTTTTAGAGGGTTACTTTATAAACAGATAAACAAGCGTCGGGGCATACATAGCCGCAGGATGCACAGCCTATGCACGCGTCTTCGTTGACCATCTCGGCATAGTTGTAACCTTTGGCATTCACCTGAGACGCCAATCCCAGAACTTTAGACGGACATGCGGCAACGCAGAGCCCACATCCCTTGCAGCGTTCGGTGTCGACCACCACTGCACCTTTGAATTTTGCCATAGTATTGAAATTTGAGTATTAGGAAATTTGTACACATCAGGCCGGCCACAAGGCCATGCCTGCGGAGATACCTAAAACGAGGTATACTACACGGGTGCAAATGTACGGTTTATTCGCGGGATTTCCAACAGTAGAGGATGTTTTTTTCGCAGTTATGATTTGAAAGTTTACGCGGGCAGACTGCACATGAAGGAAAGGAAAAAGGGTGCGGAAATTGCTGTTTGTAGATGAGCATCGGCAACTATACGGACGGGCTTCTGCGCAGCAGGTATGCGGAGACGGGGAGGCATGGCGTGGATAGGGAGTAGATGGGGCGAGAGTACGTGTTGGGGAAGAAAAAAGGGCATGGATCACAAGACCCATGCCACAATTATCAAAGAATAAGGCTTGTCCTTATTACCAGATGGAGACGCGGTTCTCCGGGGCGACATAGAGCGGGTCGCTCTCGGTTATGCCGAAGGCATCGTACCATGCGCCGATGTGGGGCAGCGCGCCATTGACACGCCATTCGCCGAGCGAGTGGGGGTCGGTCTTAGTGCGGCGCACTATCTCCTCGGGACGGATGTTGCCCGCCCATACGCCCGCATAGGCGATAAAGAAGCGCTGTTCAGGAGTGAGGCCGTCGATGACCGGCAGCGGGTTGTCCTTAGTGGCGTTCTGGAACGCGAGGAAGGCTACCTGCAAACCGCCGTGGTCAGCTATGTTCTCACCGAGAGTGAACGCGCCGTTAGCGTGGAGACCCTCGTCATTGACCTCTATGTTGTTAAAGTACTCTTCCATCACCTTGGTACGAGCCTCGAAATTAGCGCGGTCTTCGGCAGTCCACCAGTTGCTGAGGTTACCCTCCTTGTCGAACTGAGAGCCCTGATCATCGAAACCGTGGGTTATCTCGTGCGCTATCACAACACCAATCGCGCCATAGTTGAACGCATCGTCGGCCTGCATATCGAAGAACGGATACTGGAGTATGCCGGCGGGGAAACAAATCTCGTTGGTAGTCGGGTTGTAGTACGCGTTGACGGTCTGCGGTGTCATGTGCCACTCCTCCTTGTCAACAGGCTTAGTGAGCTTCTCCATCATCACGGCGTTGTTGAAGGCATTGACGGCCTTGGCGTTCTCCCAGTATGTGAGAGCAGGGTCAATGGTCAGCGCGGTATAGTCCTGCCACTTGTTGGGATAGCCCACTTTCACATAAATGGCAGCGAGCTTCTCCTGCGCCTTGGCTTTAGTCTCATCGCTCATCCAAGTGAGGTTGTCAATGCGCTGGCTGTAAGCTGTACGAAGGTTCTCGACAAGCTGTTCCATACGAGCTTTCGCTTCGGGCGGGAAATACTTAGCAACATACATTTCACCGACTGCCTCGCCGAGAGAGCCGTCAACCGCAGATACGGCACGTTTCCAGCGCGGAGACTGCTCCTGTTTGCCAGACATCACCTTGCCGAAGAACTCAAAGCTCTGCTCCTCCATAGCATCGCCGAGATAAGAGGCGGAGGCATTGAGGAGCGCCCACTTCATGTAGTACTTCAGCGCATCGAGGTCTGTACTGTTTATAATAGCAATAGCCTCACGCACAGGCTCTTCCTGAGATACGCTCATCTCAGTGGCAGCCGATGCGCCTATACCTTTCAGATAAGCGTCCCAATCAAAGCCCGGATATTGCTCCTTGACCTGCGCAATGGTATATTTGTGATAGTTGCCCTCAGGGTTACGCTGCTGCTCCTGTGTGAAATGAGCCTTAGCGAGGCGGGTCTCGATATCCATCACAGCGGCAGACGCTTTCTGAGCCTCCTCATCGGAATAGCCAGCGAGGGTAAACATCTTCGCCACATGGGCGGCGTAAGCGTCACGCGTGGACTTCATAGTCTCGGACTCATCAAGATAGTAGTCACGCTCACCCATGCCGATGCCGGCCTGATAGGTCTGGAGCAGATTCTTCTTGCTGTCCTTGATGTCCGCATCGACGTAGTAGACGAAGAACATATTCAGATAATTCATTTCGCCCATTACGGCTGCAATATCGGCATTCGACTTGATGCCGTCAATCTTGGCAAGGTCAGCCTTAATCGGTTCGATACCCTCCCTGTTGAGGCGTGCGGAGTCCATGGCGATGTTGAAGAGGTCGCCGATTTTCTGCTCAACACTACCCTTCTCGTGCTGTATAGCGGCAATGCCCTCGATGAGCGAACGGAGCTGCTCACGATTGTCCTCAGCCAGCTTGTCGAATGAGCCGAAACGCGAATACTCGTCGGTCAGCGGGTGGAGCTGCTGCCATCCGCCACAGGCGTACTTGTAGAAATCAGTGCCCGGTTTGGCAGTCTGATCCATGTTTTCCATCTTAATGCCGGCAGACTGTGTATCGCCGCCATTAGTGCAACCTGCTGCGGCAAATGCCAGAGCAAGAAGCGGATAATAGATTTTCTTCATGTCAGTTTTTATTTGTTAGTAAAAAGAATATCAGTGTCTTTCAAAGGCTTTGTACACAGGCATAAAAGAGATGCCTCACGATAGGCCTACTAGTTCAACAAATAATTTAGGGTTAAGGGCTCAACGCTTTTACATTCACGCCCTTAACCCTAAACAATCTATCATCAGAACTCGCTCATCATCTCCTTTATGCGGTTGTTGATGTCAGCAGCGAACTGCTCCGGAGTCATAGTCCCCTGATCGCCTTCGCCCTGACGGCGCACGGAAATAGTACCACTACCCTGCTCATTCTCACCCACAATCAGGAGATAGGGGATACGCTTCAACTCATTGTCGCGTATCTTGCGGCCAATCTTCTCGTTGCGGTCGTCAACAATGGCGCGTACATCGTACTCCGCGAGGCGGTCGGCCACCTGCTGCGCATAGGCGTTGAACTTTTCCGAAATGGGCAGCACTACGGCCTGCTCCGGCGTGAGCCACAGCGGGAACTTGCCGCCAGTGTGCTCTATCAGCACGGCCACGAAACGCTCCATAGAGCCGAACGGGGCGCGGTGTATCATCACGGGGCGGTGCTTCTGGTTGTCCGCACCGGTGTATTCAAGCTGGAATCGCTCGGGGAGGTTGTAGTCTACCTGAATAGTGCCAAGCTGCCAGCGGCGACCGATGGCATCCTTTACCATGAAGTCGAGTTTAGGCCCGTAGAAGGCGGCCTCACCGATGACCTTTGTGGCTTTCAGCCCCTTGTATTCACAAGCCTCGATGATGGCCGTCTCGGCACGCTCCCATATCTCGTCAGAACCGATGTACTTCTCGTGGTTGTCGGGGTCGCGGAGCGATATCTGCGCCTCGAAGTTCTTGAAGTCGAGAGCCTTGAATATGATGAAAATGATGTCCATCACTTTCATGAACTCCTCCTTCAACTGGTCGGGACGGCAGAAGATGTGGGCATCGTCCTGAGTGAAAGAGCGCACGCGGGTAAGGCCGTGGAGCTCGCCGGACTGCTCGTAGCGGTAGACCGTGCCGAACTCGGCATAGCGCAGCGGGAGATCCTTGTACGAATGGGGCGACACCTTATATATCTCGCAGTGATGCGGGCAGTTCATAGGCTTCAGCAGGTATTCCTCGCCCTCTTCCGGAGTGAGTATCGGGCGGAACGAGTCCTTGCCGTATTTGGCATAGTGGCCGGAAGTCACCCACAGCTCCTTGCGGCCAATGTGCGGGGTCATCACCTGCTGGTAGCCGAAGCGTTTCTGTATGCGCTTGAGGAAATCCTCGAGGCGCAGGCGCAGCGCAGTGCCTTTAGGCAGCCATAGCGGCAGCCCCTTTCCGACGGCCTCGCTGAACGCGAACAGCTCCATCTCGCGGCCAATTTTGCGGTGGTCGCGTTTCTTGGCCTCTTCAAGGAGGACGAGGTATTCATCGAGCATCTTCTTTTTCGGGAACGAGATGCCGTATATGCGGGTCATCTGCGGGCGATGCTCATCGCCGCGCCAATATGCTCCAGCCACGCTTAGCAGCTTAACGGCCTTGATTTCACCGGTGTTCACGAGGTGAGGGCCGCGGCAGAGGTCGGTGAACGCACCCTGCGTGTAGAGCGTTATAGTACCGTCTTCAAGCTCGGAGATGAGTTCGCACTTGTATGTCTCGCCGCGAGAGGAGAACATTTTCAGTGCGTCGGCTTTCGATATGTCCGTGCGCACGACAGGCTCTTTCTTCGCGACAAGTTCCGCCATCTTCTTCTCTATGGCGGGGAGGTCGCTCTCCTTAATCACTACATTTTCAGGCGGCATCACATCATAATAGAACCCGTTCTCGATGGCGGGGCCGATACCGAACTGGATTCCAGGGTACAACTCCTGCAATGCCTCAGCCAAAAGGTGCGCCGACGTGTGCCAGAAGGCATGTTTCGCCTCATCGTCCTCCCACTTGTGCAGCTTGATGGTGCAGTCGGCGGTAATCGGGCGGTTTAGTTCTACAATGCTACCGTTGACCGAAGCGGCCAATATCTCCGCCGCAAGGCGCAGGGAGATGCTTTCGGCAATCTCACGTGCTGTTGTCCCTTTTGCGTACTCGCGTACTGTTCCGTCAGGAAATGTTACTTTTATCATTATGCTAATTTATTGTGTTAAAGGCATGTCCCGAAACCTCCATACAAGCGGCGGCCTCTACAGAAAGACGTGCCCACATATTTTTATCGCTTATCAGGCGATTACTTACCGAGTGCAAAGATAGTGTTTTTTTCCAACCGTTGTGCGCGGAGAGCATTTTTCATCCGGACGGGGCGAGGGGCTTCGGAGCGTCTTCGGGATGACTTCGGCGAGAGTACGTGTTTTTAACTATGCAACGATGGCGTGGAGAAGGTATAAATAAGAGCTGAGAATGCTGCGGCGAAAAGCTGCGGATAGGTTGCGCATAGGTCGAGAGTACGTGTTTGGGAGGAATGTAGAGAGGGAAGGTTCAAACACGTTTTTATCTGTCTATGCACTCACCTTTCGATATCTTTGTGCTGTCGCACCAAGATAGGATGCGGTTCGGAAAAGCAACCAAGTAAACTTGTTGCTTTTCTCTCACCTTTCCGTATCTTTGCGTGTTGGCACACGCAAGACAGGATGCATCTTGGCAGTGCTAACGGCAAAACTGCCGTTTTGCCGTTAGCACTGCACTCGATTTTCACTATCTTTGCACCAAATTTCCGTATGAGCGACAGATGAGTGAAAGGAAGCGAAAGATTAATCCGTTTGTGGTCATATACCTGATAGCGGTGTTCGTGCCTGTGGGAATAGCCGTGACTGTGGTGTTCGCGCTGGTTACCATCGTTATGTCGACTCTGTTCGGCGACAAGAAATGGGGATACTGGCCGGGGATGGTGTGGGCACGCATAACCTGCTATCTGGCCCTGGTAAGGGTGCGGGTGAGCGGACGGGAGAATTATGACCACGGGCAGTCGTATATCTTTGTGGCAAACCATCAGAGCATTTTCGACATATTCCTTATATACGGCTGGCTTGACAGCAAGTTCAAATGGATTATGAAGAAGGAGCTGAGGAAGATACCGTTCGTGGGAAAAGCGTGCGAGTGCGCAGGCCACATATTCATAGACAGGAGCAGCGCGATGAAGGCGCACAAGAGCATGGTGAAAGCCGAGGAGCGTCTGAGGAACGGAGTTTCGGTGGTGATATTCCCCGAAGGGACGAGGACGCGGGACGGAAATGTGGGACGGTTCAAGCGGGGAGCGTTCGCGATAGCGGCAGACCTGCACCTGCCGGTAGTGCCGATAACGATAAAGGGGGCGTATGAAACCATGCCGTACCACGCGCTCTACGTACGTCCGGGCGTAATAGAGATGAAGATACACAAGCCGATAGACACATCGGCCGTGACACATGAGAATATCGGGGAGCTGATTGCAGAGGCGCATGAGGCCATTGCTGCGGGGCTTGACTGACAGGCATGGATTAACGGAAACAAAAACAACTTACATTATACGGATGAAAAGCATACAGGCAAAAACGCTGCTGACAGCCATTGCGTTAGCTGTGTCAGCACTCGGTGCGGAGGCACAGATGATGTTGAGCACGAAGAACAAGGGCGCGATAAAGCTCTATCAGGAGGCACAGATGACCAATTCGCCGGGCACACGGCGCGCCTTATTGGAAAAGGCGATAAAGAGGGACAAGAAGTTTATCGAGGCATACCGTCTGCTGGCACGCGACTATGCCCGCATGGACAGCCTGCAAAAGGCCGTGGAGGTGCTTCAGCCGGCGTGCAACCCGGAATATCCGGGGTATTGCGACGTGCTGCTGAACATGGCGGACTACTACTATATGAGCGGACAATACGAGGAGGCCATAGCCACGGCGGAACAGATAACCGCCGGGCATCTGCTGTCCAAGAAGGCCGAGCTGATAGAACAGTATCAGACCGCTATCGAGATGAAAAACAGCCCCTACGAAATCAGCCCGAGGAACCTCAAGAACGTGAACACCCCGTTCGACGACTATTTCCCGAGCGTCACAGCGGACGGGCAGATGCTCTCGACGACTGTACTCGTGCCGACGGAGAACGAGTACGGGATGGTGCGCCGACAGGAGGACATATATGTGAGCTATAAAAGCGGCGACGACTGGGGCAAGAGCGAGCGTCTGCCCTACCCCATGAACACATCGGGCAACGAGGGCGCACAGAGCTTTTCGACAGACGGGCGGTATATGTTCTTCGTCTCATGCGACAACATGGAGAACATAGGCAGCTGCGACATGTATTACGCCATACGTCAGGGCAACGGATGGAGCAAACCTATGAACCTCGGCGCACCGGCCAACTCGAAATACTGGGAAAGCAACCCTGTGATGTCACCGACAGGCGACAAGATATACTTCACGAGCAACCGCCCGGGGGGCGTTGGCGACCGCGACCTGTGGAGCGTAGACGTGAGGATACTCGACAACGGACTGCTGCACTGCTCCAACGCGCAGAACCTCGGCCGTCCGGTAAATTCCGAAGGAGGCGAGTTTTCCCCGTTCATCCATGCGGACAACCAGACGCTCTACTTCTCATCAAACGGACACGGAGGCATGGGACGCAACGACATATTCGTGAGCAAGAGAGTGAACGGGGAATGGGGTGAGCCGGTCAACCTCGGCTACCCCATCAATACACACGGAGACGAGTCGGGCTTCACAGTGAGCGGCGACGGGCGCAAGGCATATTTCGCGTCGGACAAGATAGAGGACAACGACATGAAACTGGAAATCTATGAGATAGACCTCCCGGGAGAGTTCCGTCCGCAGCCTATGTCGTTCGTGCAGGGCCATGTGATAGACGCAAAGAAGAACACGCCGCTGCAATCCATGGTGGAGATATTCAACCTACAGACAAACGAAAAGTATTTCGAGAGCATCACAGACCGCAAGGACGGCACATTCACGGTCTACCTGCCCGAGGAGGGCGAATACGGGCTAAGCGTGGACAAGGACGGCTATCTATTCTACTCGAGGAACATAGACCAGTCGACGGACACGCTCATAGTGATGCTGCAACCCATCACAGCGGGGTCGGGCTTCGTGCTGAGGAATATGTACTACGGATATGACTCCGACGTGATACTCGAATCGTCATGGGTTGAGATAGAGCGTCTGTATGAGTTCCTCAAAGACAAACCGGCACTTCGCATAAAGATTGTAGGCCACACCGACAGCCGAGGCAGCAGCCAATACAACAAAGACCTGTCAGAGAGGCGTGCGCTCGCGCTGAAGAACAAACTGATAGAGAAAGGCATATCGGCTGACAGGCTCGAACACGAAGGCATGGGCGACACACGACCCGTCGCCCCGAACGACACGGAAGAGAACCGCGCAAAGAACAGGCGTGTGGAGATTGTGATAATAGAATGACGCGGCGCGAAAGGAGAGACAAGGCGGCAGGGACATTCGTTCTTGCCGCCTTGTTTCTCCCAAAACGGTCATTAGAACGTTTTGGGGAGTTTGCGAAAGCCAGTTTTTCACCAGAAATCCATTTGATATGCAACAGAGGAGTTAGAGTTTTGCCTAAATCCACTTTTAGTAAACTATTTGGCTGCTTTCCAGTTTCTGGAGGTATCTTAATACGGCACTTTTCCTCGACATAGCCCGCTATGCCTTCGGGAAAGTGCCGTATTAATCTACTCTCCATAAACATGGAAATCAGCTCAAATTCTAACGACCGATTTGGGTTTATACACAGGAATAGCCTACGGCCAGGGCGAGAGTACGTGTTACACGGCTGGAGAATAACCTGAGGATAAGGCGAGAGTACGTGTTTTGAGAAATTTGCATTTTACGGTAACGTAACGAGGGGACGGCATTTTTGTTTTTTTGCCGACAGGGAGATGGACGGAGTGAAAAATATTCCTAACTTTGTCTTGTAGACACACCACAAAAACAGCAACGGGACATGAACAGAATCCTATTACCTTTCACAGTGGCGGCTTTAATGGCTATGCCTGTCCATGCGGAAATTCCGGCCGGGTATTATAACGATGCCGACGGCCTGAACAAAGCGGAACTGCTCGATGCGCTCAACACCATAACATCTCCCGGCAACTTCCTCTCATACGGCAGCGGCGAACACAGCACATGGGAGGGATTCTACTATACCGACCGTAACGAGGACGGAACTGTCATAGATATGTACTCCGATATAGTGCGCACACAGGATAGCTTCGATGCCGTGGACGGAATGCACATTGAACACTCTTTCCCGAAGAGCTGGTGGGGCGGGACGGAAATCAACGCATACCGCGACCTTTATCACCTCTACCCCGCTGACGGGGATATAAACACGCTGAAGAACAACCTCCCGCTTGGCGTAGTCGGCACAGCCACTACGGACAACGGCGTGAGCAAGATAGGCGACAACGTATGGCCGGGCGCGACAGGCAACTGCTTTGAACCCGCAGACGAGTATAAGGGCGACTTCGCACGCTCATATTTCTACATCGTGACCGCGTATAACGAAATGGAGAAGTACTGGCAGTCGCCCATGACGGACAACAATTCCTACCCCGTATGGCGACCGTGGGCCATAGACCTCCTGCTCCAGTGGCACAGACAAGACCCCGTCTCCGAAAAGGAACTTCAGCGCATAGAGGCGGTTTACGCGATACAGGGCAACCGCAATCCTTTCATCGACTATCCCGAACTTGCGGAATACATCTGGGGAAAGGACACGGCCAACGTATTCACCCTGCCGGAGGACAGCCGTCCCTACCTCTCCAAGCCCGACCGATGGACGAAGATTGACGCAGGAGTGGCGATGACAGGCGTGGCGCAGGGAATAGAGGTTGCCTTCAAGGGGGGCAACCTGACAGACTGGGTGACGCTCTCCATATTGCACTCCACTCCCGGCATATCATTGAGCAGGACTACCCTGACCGGCGGCGAAATCTCGTCCGGCACGTCAGTGACCGTGACATTCATTTCGTCCGGCATGGAGACGTTAGAAGATACGCTCATAGTAACCAGCAGCGCGACCGGAGAGCTGCGCATACCCATGTCGGCCTCGTTCACCGACCAGTTCATGCTCTACCCCGCCAGGAACTCAACGGCCACCACGGCCGCCATCGAATGGATGGAGATGCCCGGTGCGGAAAGCTACACTATAGAATGGCAGCGCGGAGGGGCTTCCGTAGCCGGTGACCTGATTATATCCTCATACATAGAGGGTTCTAACTGGAACAAGGCCATAGAACTCTATAACGGCACGGGTAAGGACGTAGATTTGGGCTACTACTCGCTGCGCAAGCAGAACAACGGGACAGGCAACTTCTCAAACGACACCCGTCTCTCCGGCACGATAAAGTCCGGGGAAACATACCTGCTCGTACACGGCTCGGCAAGCGACGCCCTGCGTGCCAAGGCAGATACCGTGATGAGCGATGACTACACTAATGTGCTTTCATTCAACGGCAACGATGCCGTAGCCCTATACCACAACGGCATATTGACAGACCTCGTGGGGACGAAAGACAACCCCGACTACTGGGGCGAGGACATTACGCTGATACGCAAATCCGGCGTAACACACCCGTCAGGCACATTCTCACCGGACGAATGGGAGACCGAAGCCACGGACTACATGGACCACACGGGACACCATACAATGACCTTCATCGGCGCGGCTGAACAAGGCAACGTGACGACCGAAGGCACTACATACACACTTACAGGACTCATCCCCGAGGAGCAATACATCATATCAGTAACGGCAAATCCATTGGACATAAGGAGTTGTAATGCCATATCTTTCATGACAGCGCAACTGTCCGCCCCCGAATCCTATGGGGCAACCGACATAAGGCACGACCGATTCACCGCCAACTGGGACATAGTGGCCGAGGCCGATGGCTATCTGCTCGATGTGTTCACCGTAGAAGACAAAGGCAGCTTCACAGTCGAGGAGCACTTCGACAGCGTAGGCGCGAAAGGCACTCCGCTGCCCGACGGATGGAGCGGCACAGCGTCAGGCAACTACACCTCGACTACATCAAGCGGAGAAAACCCGCCGTCAGTCAAGTTGCAGAACGACATGGAGTACATACAGACACCCCTCTACCCCGCTGATATCCAGAGCATGAGCTTCATGTATAAGTTTACGGACAAAGGCGGGTCATACCTCATAATAGACGGCTACGGCGAGGACGGCACGCCCGTCCGCATAGACTGCATAGCGGCGGAAAACACATCGAAGTCAACCGCCTCCTACACCGCAGACCGTCTGCGCGGCTGCCAATCCGTACGTTGGACATACCATAAGGATGCAGGTAACATAGCCATAGACGATGTGTGCTGTTCCGATGCGCACACCGACACCACATTCATATACGAGGGGTTGGAGGCCACGGCGAACAGCCTCACAGTCACCGGGCTGGAGCGCGACACTGAATACCTCTACCGTGTAAGGGCATTCACGGGCGAGAGCCTGTCGCCCTACTCAGCGACAATAGCGGTGACCACAGCCGCCGACATCGTTGAGGCAACTGAACAGCCTGACACCCTGCCGCTTACAGTCTACACCTCGGGTCATACCGCGCACATTGTCGGCATAGCTGAGCGGACACTCATCGAGGTATATACCGTGACTGGACAGACGGTGTACAGCGGTATGTGCAACGGCGATACAAAGATACGCCTGCCGCACACCGGCATATATATCATCAGAGCAACCGTAGAGAGTAATTTCAGTATATATAAAGTTATAGTAAGGTAAATATGAAAGCTATTTTGAGAAGGCTGTGCCTGTCGGTCATGGCCATTGCTGTTGTGGCTGCCGTATCGGCTGAAGCCCCGGCGAATTACTACACTTCCGCCGACGGCAAGAGCGGCGATGCATTGCGCAAAGCCCTGCAAGCTATAATAGACAATCACACCGTTGTCTCTTATACCAATCTGTGGAATCTCTATGAAGCCTCCGATACAAGGGAGGACGGCTCTGTATGGGATATGTACTCTACCTGTGACTGGACATATGAGAGAGACCAGTGCGGCTCATATTCAAGCGTCTGCGACTGCTATAACCGCGAACACTCTGTGCCGAAGAGCTGGTTCAATGAAGGCAAACCCATGTACAGCGATGCTTTCCACCTCTACCCCACCGATGGCAAGGTTAACAATCAACGTGGTAATTTTCCCTTCGGTGAATGTGCCAATGGAAAACGGCTTAGCAACAGCGCCCTTGGCCGCCTCGGCAGCAGCACATTCTCCGGTTACAGCGGCACTGTCTTTGAGCCTGATGACGAATATAAGGGCGACTTCGCACGCACATACTTCTATATGGCCACGCGCTATGCCGGACAGTGCGAAAGTTGGGGACAGGGTGTCTTCTCCTCCGCCAACTGCGGCCTGACCGACTACGCCGTCGCCCTCTTCATGAAGTGGCACAGGGAAGACCCAGTCTCCGAAAAAGAGCGCGTCCGCAATGATGCCATCTATGGCATAGACAACAGCACAGGCTACAAGCAGGGCAACCGTAATCCCTTCATCGACTACCCCTGTCTTGCCGAATACATATGGGGCAACCGCAAAGGGGCAGCGGTAGACTTCTCGATGCTCACCTCTTCATACGCACCGGGGTTCGACGACTTAGGTGACCGCTCCGGCTGCAACTGCGACGAGACATATATGGAGTATGTGGAACAGCACGACATCACCTGCTACCAGCGCGGAAATGAACTGCATGTCCTTAACCTCACGCCGAAAGGAACGGTGAGCATATACTCGATAAACGGCATAACCATAGAAAGGCGCACCGATTGCAGCCGCGAAGAGACATTCTCCCTCCAGACGGGCATGTACATTCTCGTCGCAGGTGACCGTCACATCAAGATAATCATCAGATAAAGGACGCGGCCAATGAACTCATTCACCGGATTCGACTATAGCACGGAGGCAGTGCCATCGCCGTGCTATCTCTTGGAAGAGAGCCTGTTGCGCCGCAACCTTGAACTTATACGCAGTGTCAGGGAACGGGCGGGCGTGGAGATAATACTCGCTTTCAAGTCGTTCGCCCTGTGGAAGACATTCCCCGTTTTCCGCGAATATATACCCTACTCCACTGCCAGTTCGCTCTCCGAGGCACTGCTTGCCTACCGCGAGATGGGCAGCAAGGCGCACACATTCGCCCCGGTCTACACCGACAGCGAGTTCGACACGATAGCCGACTGCAGCAGCCACATCACTTTCAACTCCGTGGCGCAGTACATGAAATACCGTGACAAGGCGCAGAAGCGCGGGGTGTCGTGCGGGCTGCGCATCAACCCTGAATACTCGCCCGTGGAGACCGGTCTCTACAACCCCTGCGCACCGGGTTCGCGTCTCGGCGTGACAGCGGACGCTCTCGGCGGCTCTCTGCCCGACGGCATCGAGGGACTGCACTTCCACACACTGTGCGAATCCACGTCGCACGACTTGGAGCAGACGCTGCTCACCGTTGAGCGGCGTTTCGGCTCTCTACTAGACCGTGTAAAATGGCTCAACATGGGGGGGGGCCACCTCATGACGCGCAAAGGCTATGACACGGAACATCTTGTCTCTCTCCTGCGCGGTTTTAAGAGCCGCCACCCGAACCTGCACATCATCCTCGAACCCGGCTCGGCGTTCACATGGTGCACCGGAGTGCTTGTCTCTACGGTAGAGGACATAGTGGAGAACCACGGCGTACGCACCGCCATGCTCAACGTCTCTTTCGCCTGCCACATGCCCGACTGCCTCGAGATGCCCTACCAGCCTTATATCATCGGGGCTGAAAACGGTGTTCTGCCGGGCAGGCACATCTACCGCATGGGCGGCAACAGCTGCCTGAGCGGCGACTTCGTTGGCGACTGGTCATTCGACAGACCGTTGCAGCCGGGTGACCGCATCGTGTTCGAGGACATGATACACTACACCACTGTCAAGACCACAATGTTCAACGGCATAACCCATCCTCCCATTGCCATACGCCATACGGACGGCCGCGTGGAGATGCTGAGGGAGTTCCGTTACGAGGACTACCGTTCGCGTATGGACTGAAAACCGGCAGGGCCGTGATGTTCGTTTGGACATCACGGCCCTGCCGGTTAATTCTCATCGTGCGTTTCAGCACTTTCCTTTCTTTCCGCAGCCTTCACAGCCGCAACCGCATCCGGCTCTTTTCGGATGTATGACCCTGCGGCATACCGCACGTCCGGCAAAATACACCGCAACCAATACGGCCGCCCACGCCAGCACCTCCTGCCACACGCCGTGCGTTATGCTCTGATATACGCACGTACTTACTACCCATGCCAGCACCACAGTATATCCCGCCGCGAACAGAGCCCACCACCATGAGCCAGTTTCATTCTTTATCGTCGCTATCGTCGCTATGCACGGCACATATATCAGCACGAACAGCATCAGGCTGACAGCTATAGCTGGAGTGAACGCCCGTGTCCCGTCGGCGTTGACCTCCGTCGCCACTTTCTCCGAAATGGCCGCCTCGTCATCTCCCGCATTGTACAGTATACCTATCGTGCTGACCACTATCTCCTTGGCCGAGATGCCCGACAGCAGCGCGACGCTCGTCTTCCAGTCGAAACCGCACGGACGCATCGCAGGCTCTATGAAATGGCCTATCCTCCCGAGGTACGACTGTTCCTGATGCCTCTGCATCGCTGTCATTTCGTCCATGCCCGCCTCCGCCTCATAGTGGGGGAAATAGCTCAACGCCCAGATGATGACAGAGCCCACGAGTATCGTCGTGGCAATCTTGCGCAGATACTGTGCGCCCTTGTCCCATGTGTCGCGCAGCAGCACCTTAGCCGTCGGCATCCTGTACGGCGGCAGTTCCATGACAAACGGGGTCTCCTCTTTCGAGAACAGGAACTTCTTGAAAATCTTCGCCATAAGCCCCGCCAGCAGCACTCCTGTCATATAGATGGCAAACAGTGCCAGTCCCGCGTGTTCAGGGAAAAACACCCCTGTGAACAGCAGGTATATCGGCAGCCGCGCACTGCACGACATGAGCGGTGTGACCAGTATCGTGACCATCCGGCTGTTCCTGTTCTCTATAGTCCGCGTTGCCATGATGGCCGGCACGCTGCACCCGAACCCCATTATCATCGGTATGAACGACCGCCCGTGCAGCCCTACGTGGTGCATGATTTTATCCATGATGAACGCCGCCCGCGCCATATAGCCCGATGCCTCCATCAGCGTTATGAAGAAATAGAGTATCAGTATGTTAGGCAGGAACACCAGCACTCCGCCGACCCCGGCTATGATTCCGTCCACCACTAAGTCTTTCAGCATCCCGTCCGGCATCAACCCGGCCACCCAGCTGCCCAATGCGCCCATTCCCGCCTCGATCCACTCCTGAGGGTACGCACCGAGAAGAAATGTACACTGGAACATGACAAAGATGAATATGACAAAAATCGGGAAGCCGAGATACCTGTTTGTCAGCACATTGTCCACTCTGCTTGTCAGCGTCCGTCCCCTCTCCTGCACGTGGGGCGTATACGTCTCCTTCAAAGCCCCGGCTATGAACCCGTACTTCGCGTCCGTTATGACATTCTCCGGCGTGTCGTTCATCTCCCTCTTCACTCTCTCTTCCGCCTTGTCCCGCGCCTCCAGCACCTGCCTGCCGTTCGCATAGTTCCCCACCGTCCGCTCCATCTCCTCGTCGCGCTCCAGCAGCTTGATGGCGACATACCTCGGTGTGTATTCGTCCGAAATCGATGTACCGCCCATCGCCGCCTTAATCTCCGCGATAGCCCGCTCTATGCATCCGCCGTAGTTGATGTGTATATGGCGCACCGTATCCTCACGTCCCCCTGCAAGGTCTCGCCGGCCTTTCACCGTATGCTTGTGCGGCAGCCCCATCTCGTGATACTGCTCGTCCAGCAGCTCATCCCCGTCCGCCGCGTGCAGCAGCCGTCCGTCGCTGTCCATGAAGTCCGCACCCTCATACACATTTATCACCGTCTCGAACAGCGCGTCCAGCCCCACTCTCTTCGGGCTTACCGTCGGCACTATCGGTATGCCTATCAGCCGCCCGAGGGTCTCATAGTCGAACTTGTCCCCCTTCGCCTCCAGCTCGTCGTACATATTGAGCGCAATCACCGTGCGCACGTTCATGTCTATCAGCTGTGTCGTGAGGAAAAGGTTGCGCTCGAGGTTCGATGCGTCCACAACATTCACCACCACATCCGGGTGCTCCTCTTGTATATGCCGCCTGACGTACCTCTCTTCCGGGCTGTACGCCGACAGCGAATACGTCCCCGGCAGGTCTACGATATCGATGTTATAGCCCCTGAACTTGAACTCGCCCGCTTTTGCGTCCACCGTCACCCCGCTGTAGTTCCCCACTTTCTGGTGCTGCCCGGAGACCATGTTGAACAGCGAGGTCTTGCCGCAGTTCGGGTTGCCGACCAGAGCCACCTTTATGTCCTTTCTCCTCTCGAACGCCACGCGCCTTATATCCTCCTCCGTGATAACGCCGTGATAGCCCGTCTCATCCACCTCCTTCGCCTTGGCCATCCGCTCTGCCTCCCGTGCGGCCTCCTCCATGCTCACCACCTCTATCTTGTCGGCCTCGCTCCTCCTCAGCGTGACGTTATAGCCCATTATCGAATACTCTATCGGGTCTTTCAGCGGCGCGGCCTTCACCACCTCTACCACCTTGCCCTTGATAAAGCCCATCTCCACAATCCTCTTGCGGAATCCCCCGTGTCCTGCCACCTTCACAATGACAGCCCTATCCCCTATATTCAGATCTGATAACTTCATTTAAGTAGCTGTTCAAAATTAATTGTATATCTTGTGTGCGGCAGCACACAAAGAAACGCAAAAGATACAAAGCGTTTATAATATTGTTTCATTACTAATTCCAAATAATCAAGTAGCGTTTGATTTTGTTCTGTACGAAAATTTCCGCAAAAATAAGAATTATATCCTTGCAGGCCAATACCCACATTTAGGTATATGCTGCCCCGTATACCGCCCGTCTCCGTCTCGCAAAACACGTACTCTCGCCTTATCCTCTCCTTGACTCGACCCCATGAAACACGTACCCTCGACCTACCCGCAGGCCATCCCCAGCCTTCCGACACATACTCTTTAGCCAGCTCTCCGCCAAGCCGTCCATCCCATCTCCCAATCCCCCTC
>JADIMV010000050.1 GCA_017694515.1 Candidatus Aphodosoma intestinipullorum | reverse complement strand
CTTCACATCTTCACGATGAAGGCGATGTATGCAGATATTGTCCTGCCCCGTCTCTGGGGAACAGCCGCTCCTGCCGGGGCGGCGGGGGCTTGTCTGTGAATATGTCGGGGACTTCTAAAAGGAAATATCTCACCACAACCACAGTTTTCCACGGCCAGGAGCTTAAGCTAAAACAGGCGGTATCAGGAAAGGCACTTCTTGTCAAGTGCAGCTTCACTTTACGGCATTTACGGTTTTTATTCACGCGGGTGTGCGGCAGTGTGCCTCCGGAGGCAAGGAGACCGGGTATGGAGCGCGTACACAGACCTATTCTTAAACCCAAAACGGTCATTAGAACGTTTCGGGCACTTATGGAAAGCCAGTTGTTTTAGCAGATATCCTTTTTTATATGCAACAGGACATTTTGATCTTAGAGTATGTCTTACAAACTCTTTGGCTGCTTTCCGGTTTCTGGCGGCATCTTCATACGCACTTTCCCTTGACATAGCCCGCTATGTCTTCGGGAAAGTGCCTATAAATCCACTCGCCATAAACACAGAAATCAGAGCAAAGTCTAATGATCGATTTGGGTTAAAACTTAAAAAAACATATACCGATATGAAACTGAAGAACATAAGCATTGTGCTGACGGCAGTGGCCACGGCACTGTGCGCCTGTGAAAGCAGGGAGGACGTGAGGGTACAACAACCAGATGAGAGTGAGTACATATACGAAGTGCGTGACGGACGGCTGACGGCGGAGGCCGCTATGGCCGACCTTCGGAGCACGCTGGAGGCTATGGGCGACCACGGCAGGGCGGAGAAGATGTCGGCCATGGAGATGCCTGCAATTGTGACGGCGGCGGACTTCAGGGCTGCGCGGCAGAGCGCGGGAATGATGCTTGCCCCGCAGGATGGCGGGACGGAGACGGCGGATGACACACTGCTGTATGTGGTGAACTTCGGTGACGGCGAGGGCTACGCCGTGATGAGCACAGACGCATCGCTCGGCGGGGACAACCTGATAGCCCTCACGGAGAGCGGGTCGATAACGATAGAGGACATAGTGAATCCGGACACGGCGGAGAGGGAGAATCCTTTCCTGTATATGCCGGGGATAAGGCCGATGTCTGACGGGGAGATAACGATACCGGGAGGAGGCGGAGGAATTGGAACCGGCCCCGGCGGAACTTCACCTGGAGGCCCGACATTCTACACTCCCGGCAAGTGGGAGAACGTAGAGCAGACGGAGATCAGGACTTTGCCCGGTTGTCATCAAGGTTCACCTTATAATAATTTGTGTCCACCAAAGGGAGACACAATAAGTCCTGCCGGATGTGGCGCAATTGCAGCCCTGATGCTGTACTCGTTTCATGAGGACCCGTCTACAATAGGAGGGGTAACGTACAGTTGGAAACAGATAAAGGCTCACGAGGGAGTGACTGCTATTATACCCCAGTGGGTAAGGACAATAGGTGAGGAATGCAATACTGTATATCGTAAAAAGTATTCATATTGTATGCCTGGGGATATTACAGCTGCAATCAACAACTACAGCCGTTACGCTAATGCAGTTAAAGAGAGCAAACCTGATGAGGAGAAAGTGTACAGTTCGCTCAAGGCGATGAAGCCTATAATTTGCGGGAGTGTACCCAATATAGCTGTAACACACGGACATTATTGGCTGATAGACGGCTACCTTAAGCAGAGGCGCAAGATGACTGTGTTGAACAACAACGGGACAACAACGAGCTATTACCAGTACAGGGAACTTGTACACTGTAGCTGGGGATGGGGCTATGGAGGTAATGGATATTACCAATATCGTTTGTTCAATCCATCCAAAGATCGCGTCATAGCTGACAGCGGTGCTCCACAAAGCGATAAGGACTATACGTGGGGTGACTGGTATTTCTGGTGCTATTTCTATTGAACATTCGGGTCTCCTGTCCACAAATTTTTTTTGCGGACAGGGACCATATATACAAACTAAAAAAATCAGGGTATGAAGACATTGAGGAAAATATTATATATGGCAATGATGGCGGTGACTGTATGTTCATGTGATGTATTTCCTGAATACAAGTCCAAGTGCCATATAGCTGAATATGAGATTGTAGACAGTTTCTGCGTAATGACAAACCTGAACGGTGATGAACGTGCAATCGATGTCGCAGTGGGAGACATAAAAGGAAAAGTTACGTATAACCCAAAACCGGGGGCGGACAACAGCTATTTCATGGAGACGTATAGTGCAAGATATGGCGATGTGAACTACACAGGTAAGTTAAGATTTTACGGTCCTTCTGGAGGTGTTTTTGATACGGAACACGCGGCATTCTGGCCAGATCCGGTGCATGTATTCGTGACGAGCGATGCGGACTTCGATGAGGAACACGCGGCAGGTACGGATCTGACGGACATAATCTACTGGAGCGGCTACTCGCGGTATCCGTTTATAAAGAACGGATACAAGAAAGCGTATGGCAACATAGATGAATTCCCGATACGATGCAAGGAGGACAGTATATTTGCTGCCTATATTTCCAATCATCCGACAAGCGCGTTTGACTGTTATACGCCAACATTCAAGATGCTCGACGCGATGGGGGAAGAGGATTGGATGCTCTATGGCATACACTTGGTAGGATGGGCAAGCAGGTATGTCGGAACGATGACGTTTGCCAAAGAGCCTACGAAGAGCAGGGTGCATCATTTTACCATCAGGATAAAGACGCACGACGGTCAGGAGTTCCATACGGAGTGTCAGGGAGACTGGGATAACTGGGGAAGTTGACACACAAAACAGTCAACAGAATATAGTGAATTTCACAAAGAGAGTGTTCGTAAGGCGGCGCGTATGGTGTGAGACCATAGGCACCGTGTTGTTTGCTGTCATGTTCAGTACGGGTCAATACGGGCTGCGCTTCGGATGACGGATATGGAAACAGTTTTCTATCCGTCATGTCCGAAGCGCAGTCTGTATATGCACAGTGTGCCAAATGCGTGTGCAGGAGTTTCAGCGGTTGAGGGCGGCGGCAAGCATTTCGGCCATCTGCTCTACGCCTTGCTCCAGTTTGTTGCCTATCATGGGCTTGAGCATGAGGGGTATGTCTGCCTTGACGGTGATTTTCATGCGCGTGTCGCTGTCCGATACGCCGACAAGCTGTATCCAGAGGTTGAACTGTATGGGCAGGTTGTCCGCGCCGAATTTTACGGTCTTACATGGCTCACGCTCGACTATCCTGAAGGTCACCCGGCCAATGGGGTCGATGGATGCGCTTACGGTGTCGGCGGTAAATTCGAGGTCTTTCACCTTGTCCGCCGGGATATGCGTCCTGAAGCTCTCCAGATGTGTCAGGTCGGAGAGCAGGCCATAGATGGTCTCCTGCGGTTTGAGTATCTGTTTCTGTCTGCTTTCGTATGTGGTCATAGTTCTGTTCTGTGTCTGTTTACAATGTCGCGGATGGAGCGTGCGGAGATGCCATCGGCTGACGGAACCGTGAACGTGGCGCGGCTGTAAAAGGGTTCACGCTCACTAAGCATACGTCTGATTTCTCCGGTCAGCCCGTCGCCGTCAGCGGCGGCGAGCAGCGGGCGGTCCTGACAGTAGCCTTTCAGCCTGCCGCAAAGTACTTCGGCATCGGCCTTGAGGTATATGGTCAGCCCGCTGGCGTTCATGAAGTCCATGTTGCCATGGAAACAGGGTGTGCCGCCTCCGGTGGCAATGACGGAGCTGCCCCGCGAGGCAAGTGCGCGGAGCGTGTCGCGCTCCATTTCGCGGAATGCGGCCTCGCCTTTTTCCCTGAATATGTCGGATATGCCCATGCCTGCGGAGCGTTCTATCTCTGTGTCGAGGTCAAGGAACGGCAGGCCGAGCATGGCGGCGGCTTCTGCGCCGTAAGTCGATTTGCCTGACCCCATAAATCCCAACAGAAATATGCACCCCATCCGGTTATATAAAAAGAGCGGGGATATGCGTGACGCGGAGGCCGCGCATATCCCCGTGGAACTGTCGTTTTTACTTGCCTGCTATGGTCTCAATCTCAACGAGCGCACCCATCGGCAATGCCTTGACGGCGAAGGCCGAACGGGCAGGGCACTCGCTCTGGTAGTACTGTTTGTAGACCTCGTTCATCGCGGCGAAGTCAGCCATGTCAGAGAGGAAGACTGTGGTCTTCACGACATCGGCGAACGTGTAGCCCGCCTCGTCGAGTATGGCTTTCACGTTTTTGAGGGACTGGTGTGTCTGTTCAGCCACACCGCCCTCGGCGAACTTGCCTGTCGCGGGGTCGATGGGGAGCTGGCCGGAGATGAACAGCATCCCGTTTACCTGAGTAGCCTGGCTGTAAGGCCCTATGGCCGCAGGCGCATTTTTTGTAGCGATTACTTTCTTCATGATTAAATCAATTTGGTTGTATAATTAAGTTATTACATTATCCGGTAGCGCGGCGCACGGGGTCATGCCGTCAGCTGCCCGATGTCGGGTATCATCACGACTGTCTCCACAAGCGAGCTTATCTCCCCGCTGTCGAGGCTGAAGAGGGAGAGGGTCTTTGCGTCGGTCATAATCTCCGTGAACGCAGGCACGTCGCGCTGCGTCATGGCGTAGAGCCGGTAATAGCAGCGCATGGCATCGTCACCGTGTCCCAACCGCATGCACAGGTGACCCATGTAGAGCAGGTCGCGCCGCTCTATCTGCCCTGTCTTTTTTGTCTCATCGGCCAGTCGGCGCAGGTATGTCATCGATTTGTCCATCTCCTGCATATTGACGAGGGACTCCACGAGTGCGCGGAGCACTTTCGGCTGTCCCGGTGTCAGATAGTCGAGCTTGAAGAGGAGGCGCGACGCGTCGGCGTAGTGTCCCATTGTCATATAGAGGTCGGCCAGACGGAAAATCACCTTGCCGTTTTCACCGTCTATCGCGTAGACCTTCTCGAGATAGGCGAGGTATGATGCGTTGTCGCCAAGCAGCTTATAGTTTTTGGCTATGGCGTTGAGCGTCCAGAGGTCATCGGGCTGGAGGGTGTCGGCTATGCTGTATGCCTCTATCGCGTCGAGGTATTCGCCCGTCTTGTAGCAGGCGAAGCCGAGTTTCTGATAGAAGGCCACATCTGGCACGGTCTCTTTAGAGAGGGCGCGGTACATCTCTTTCGCCTGAGCGTAGCAGTCCTTCTCGAAGAAGAACTCGCAGAGGCGGCGGCGTATCTCCACATCGTGGAACATCAGGCCGTAGACAGGGCTTTTATACAGGTCGAGTGCCTCTACAAGCGGCGACGGGAAATCCTTGTGCTGCGGGAAGAGGTTGTAGAACCTGTACAGGTCCTGCACATACTGTCTGACGCACAGCTTGTAAGTCACAGTGCCGGCCTGCCACCGCTCGGACTCCTCGTCCTCTTTCATCTGTCTAATCTGTTCGGCCATGCCCTCCTGCATCTGTGCGAGGCGGGCGGGCGGCATCTGTGCGAGGCTCAGGAAGAAGGAGTATTTGTCCGAGTTGCAGAGCTGCGGATTGGCTGCCAGAATCTTAATCACGTCAGACGCTCCGCCGCCGAAGATGTGCGCTATGGCTGTCATGCGGCGGTCGAACGGGATGAACCAGCGGCTTATGTGCCTGAAGAACGGGAAACTTTTCAGCGGGGCGAATGTTGAGACGTAGACATCGGCCCCGTTGAGCTGCATCTCGCTGAACTCTCGGAGCTTGTCGGCTATGCCGCTGTCTTCCAGCATGTCCTGCCATTTGGGGTTGAGCGCGTCATCGTCGTCTTCCAGAATGTTCTGTTTCACCTTGGCGGAGGCCTTTATCATCTCAGGCATTATGTCGGTCATTATCTTGTCCGTGATGCGCTTGTTTTCCGCCGTGCGTACTATCTGTGTGTAAGCGTATTCTATGTCCGTGAGGTTGTCGCCGTCGGCGATGAGGCCGGTGAGGCGGCGCACGTTGTCCGTGTCGGAGAGGAATATCCCGGCGTGGCGCGTCACTATCAGCAGGAGACCTATGGCCACACGCGCCCTCATCTCGCGGGAGTCAGTGGCGTAGAGGGGAAAGAGCGCGGCCATCTTCTGCGGGTCGTAGCGGTGCAGAAGGTTGAGGGTCAGGGCGGATACGGCCATTGACCTGACCAGCTGCGGGATGTTTCCATCGGCCATCAGCTGTCCTATCTCCTGTGCGTCACGGTCACTCCATTTGCCGCTGAGCCAGATGTATTCGAACAGTTCTTCAAGCGTGCGCTCGAATTCGGGGCTGAAGAGGGCAGAGTCCGGGGCGGGGGAGTGCGTGCGCAGGGATGTGCATATAGCCGCTATGTCCGCGTTCTTCAGCGCGAATACGCGTGTCTGCACATACTCGTATGAGGCGGAGTATCTGATGTTGAGCATCTCACAGACATCCTCCAGCAGGGAGAGCAGGTCGGCTTTCAGTTTCTGTATGAATTTTTCGCGGTCGGGGTCTTCGGCCTTGCGGTATTTGTAGATGAGCATCTGGCGGTAGAGCATGGCGCATTCGTCCAAGCGAGACGCTATTTTCCATTCCGCCGCTTCGTCAGACAGCTGCCTTATCAGGACGAACGCATACGCCAAATCGCCGCCGCATATCGCGCCGGTGGCTTTTGCCTTTATATCCTTTACATCGTTTGCCGTCATAAATGGTGTGTCTGTCAGACGGAAGATGACGGAAGGCCGCCCTTGCATCCGCTGATACAAAGGTAATGAAAACAGCGGACTGGGGCAAAGGGGCTGTGATATTTTTTTCGCCGGGGCGGAGCGGGCATGGGAATAAGGGGAGAAAGGTGTGGTGCTGTTGGGGAGGGTCTTCGGTGGGCCTTCGGGGCGGCTTCGGCGAGAGTACGTGTTTTTAACCTTAATTAGTAATTGGACAAGGGGTGCGTGGAAAGGTAAAACGGGAGGCGGTTTACGGGGATGCGGGGGTGAAGAACGGGAGCGGATAAGGAGAAGACAGGACGAGGGTACGTGTTTCGTGGCTTGGAGTTGGCCGGGAGATAAGTTGAGAGTACGTGTTTTTAACCTATTTTATGTATGAGGCCGTGTGGATATATGCGTAAGAAAAACAATCGCCTCCGACTGGAACTGTCAGCCGGGGGCGATACACGAATATTATAAGTAGCAGTTCAAAATTAAACGCTACTTGCTTAGTTTCGTGTTAGACAAGAAACTATATGATGAAAGCTTTGTATCTCTTGCGTCTCTTTCGCGCTCTTTTCTTACCGTGGAAACGGTCACATAGCCCGCTATGCTCCCGTTTTCACGGCAGGAAAATAGCTGCAAAATAGTTCACAAGAGATATACAATTAATTTTGAACAGCTACTTAACAACTAAAAACTTGTCTGTCCTGCGGTCAGTTCTTTTCTGTGATGCCGCCGCCGGAGGATGCATGACGTGTGATGCCGTCATCGCCGCCTTCGTATGTTATATGTCCGGCGGATGAGGCTTTCAGGTCGAGCCAACGGCCGCAGACGGATGTGTGGGCGGCACTGGTCACGGAGACATAGGCTGTGTCACACGCGAGGGAGGCGAGGTCTGTCTTTGCCGCGCCTGTCGCACGCGAGTCGATGTAGGAGCAACGTCCGGCAAACTCTATCTTGCCTGCGCTTGTGGCGGAACAGACCATCCTGTCGGCAATGAGTATCGCATCGACTGCCCCGGCTGATGTGGCTTCCACGTCCAGAAATGGAGTGCGGAGTGTGTCGGACGCGGAAATGCGTGCCGCAGAAGAGGCTGTGAGCGCGGTGAAGCGCGGGGCTGTGACATAGGCCGTCACGGCATCGAGCATCGGCTTGCCGATTTTGGTGTTGACACTGAGGTGCAGGAGACTGTCGTCCACGCTGCACCGAACATAGTCTTGCATGGCGGGCGGCGCGCTTATCTGTACCGCGCAGCTGTCTCCCTCGGAGAGTATCACCTTTATGCCATGGGATGCCTGTACGCCGGAGAAGTTGCCGGCGGGGCGGCTCTCCGTGACCGCCGGGCCGCTGAGTTCGGCGGCGGATAGGCCGCAGAGCCTGAGGTCGCTGTCCGACATGGCGTAGGTGACTATCAGAGTGGTGACGCTTATGACCCACAAGGCCAGCCCTACCCACGCCCATGTCCCGCCGTGGCGCAGAGGGCGGTCGTTTGCGAGGCGTATGCATCCGGCTGTTATGGCCGCAAGGGGCAGAATGACTGTGAAGGCGAAGCTGATGACCATGGTTATGAAGATGAACTTAGAGCCGTTGAAGGGTAGCAGCGCATCGGCGACAGCCGCGCCGCCGGTCACGAGCGTCATCACCACTATGGCTACAGTACCGACAAGTGCGGCGATGCAGACAAAGAACAGCACGACACCAACCAGCACGAAGCAGGCTTTAAGCAGGCCACGGCATACGCTCCACAGGCGGCCTCCCATCTTCTCGGCCGATTCGCGGAACTGGGCGCTGTTCACGTAGTTGCGTATGTTCTCGAGCGTAGGTTCCTCGCCCTGCATCTCGAGGCGTTGCGCCGCGTTTTTCGCTTCGGGCGTGATGAGCCAGATGATGAGGTAGATGGGGATGAACCATCCGAAGCCGACGACGACGAGGAGTATCATCAGTATGCGGACGAGGGTCACGTCCCAGTTGACGTATGCGGCAAATCCCGCAGCCACTCCGCCGAGGAGTGCACCCTCGGGGTCGCGGTAGAAACGGCGCACCTTGCGGCGCGATGCGCGGCTCTGCTGCCGGGTTTCCTCAGTTTCGGCATCGCTGTCGCCAAATTCGTTGGGTTTGCCGAGGACGGCGATAACGGCCTCCACGTCGGCCGTGTTTATCACGTTGCGCCCGTCGCGCATACGTTCGGTGAAGAGTTCCGCGATGCGGGCTTCTATGTCGTTCATTATTTCCGGGCTTTCCTCCGAGGAGAAGTGCTTGCGCACGTCGGCAAGGTATCCGCCCAGCATCTCGTAAGCGTCTTCGTCAATGTGGAATACCATCCCATTCAGATTGACGGTCAATGTTTTTTTCATAGGTCTATCTGTTTTTTATGTCGGTTATTATATTGGGTTGCCCGGTTCGGCGTACTGCGCCGTTTCTGACGGAGGTGACCACGCTGTTGATTTCGTCCCAAGAGCGTTCGAGCACCTGTAGGAAGTCACGCCCCTCGTCGGTGAGCGCGTAGTATTTGCGGGGGGGGCCCTGAGTGGACTCCGCCCATGAGTAGGTGAGCAGGCCGCTGTTTTTCAGCCGTGTGAGGAGAGGGTAGAGAGTGCCCTCGACCACTATCAGTTCGGCCTGTTTAAGCTCCGCTATTATCTCTGAGGCGTATGAGGCCTGACGGCTGAGTATGAGCAGAATGCAGTACTCCAAGATGCCTTTGCGCATCTGCGCCTGAATGTTTTCCGATGTTCCTGCCATAGTATTTATGTTTTTATAATGTGTCCGTCAGCACTTCGGTAGTATGTAAGGCATACAACCTTGTTTTGACACTGCAAAGGTATGGCAAAGTTTTGTACTGTGCAATACATAGTACGTTTTTTTTTGAAGAAATATTTTTTGTGCGGGGGAGGATTGTTAAGAAGGGGATGCGTCCGAACCATCCGCCAAATATGGACGACGTGGGGAACACGTGTTTTAGCCTTAGGGGGAGGATAGCCTAAAGATGGCCGGGAGTCAGGGCGAGAGTACGTGTTTTTAACCTATTTTTGTATTGTGTGTGAGGAGATGCATTCGGCTGAGGGGAGGGGATGTGTTGGCGGGCTTGTTACGGTAGAGAGTGTCAAGTAGGAGATGAACTTAAAAATATTTACGCAAAAAGTTTTGCAGATTAAAATAAGAGTGTGTAGCTTTGTGTCAGGCGAAGGTTCAGTACACTTCACATCTTCACGATGAAGGCGATGTATGCAGATATTGTCCTGCCCCGTCTCTGGGGAACAGCCGCTCCTGCCGGGGCGGCGGGGGCTTGTCTGTGAACATGTCAGTGACTTCTAAACGGAAATATCTCACCATAACCACAGTTTCCCACGGTCAGGAGCTTAAGCGAAAACAGGCGGCAAATTTATAGGCACTGTAGAGGTGCGGCTAAAGTTTTACGGCATTTACGGCTTTTATTCATGCGGGTGTACGGCAGTGTGCCTCCGGAGGCAAGGAGACCGGGTATGGAGCGTGTACACCTACAGATATTTCAAACTATAAAAACATAGCACTATGAAGAGAGTTGCCTTTATATTAATGTCCGTAGCTGTTATCACATCTATGATTGGCTGTAAGGTTGGTGATGAGATTCACCGCTTCTCGCCGCTATGCTTTGTGCTTAGCTATGTGCCATTGGATAGCCTGAGCGTGACTATGGCAGAGGAATATTGTACCGTGGACACTATGCGTCCGTTCGTCATGGTGACGCAACATTCCAGTTGGGAGTCTGAAATAGACTATAACTATTGGGATAAGGGGGCAGACAATGGATGGTTCGTGGAGAAGTACAGCAGCAAATACGGCGATGTGTCGTTCAATGAGGAGCTTGCGGTAGTGGAGGGGCCTGAGTACGAACACGGGACTTATATCACGCCGGATATGATGGGAGTGACTGTGACCAGTACGGCAGACTATGACGCAGAGCATCTGGCAGGTACAGACCTCGGGGACATTATCAGATACAGCGGGGTGTCGGCCTATCCTTTTATAAGGAACGGCTATGCCGCCATAGGTTCTGTGGGTGATTACAAGTCAGAATGTCAAGCCGACAGTATAGTGCTGGATTACATCAGTTGGTTTAACAGATATAGGGACTATCCGAACTGCCTTACTCCGATATTTAAACAGTGTGATGAGCTGACGGAGGAAGATCTGTATCTCAACGGTGTGAAAGTGTTAGATTCCGGTGAAGTCGTAGATCCATTTTTCTGTCTTACGTTCATGAGTCTGACGGAGGAGAAGAGTGTGCATGACTTCACGCTTACGATGAACGGGGACGACGGGAAGGTGTACACGGCAGAGTTCTCGTATGACTTCGGCGGGGCGGAGTGACGCGGGTAGCGATTCTGACAAAAGAAAGAGGAAGGATGTTTTCTTCATATTAGTACTCCTGTGGCGGCGCGTATGGTGTGAGATCATGTGCGCCGCTGTTTTGTGGTATACGGAGTGGCACGCGAGCTGAGTCTCTCGCTACAGTCAGTGCGGAAGAAACCATTTGGCTGCCTTATATGCCACTGACTTCTGATTTTTATCTTTCCCGATAGCGGCTATGCGAAATAATCTCCGTAATTTTGCAGACCGAAAGAGTGATACGATGAATGTGCAAATTAAAAAGGGGGTAAAGCTCCTTATGTCGAAAGACAAGATGCCGCAGAGGAATACGGCGAAGGACTATTTCATGATTGTCCTTGGGTCGCTGATAGTGGCCGTGGCCTATGTCTATTTCTTCACTCCGCACAAGATAGTGCCCGGAGGCGTGTACGGTATTTCCATCATGCTGCACCACTTGTCTCAGGAGTGGTTCGTCAATGTGCCGGACAGCTGGGAGTGGCTGAGAGGGGGGCTGCCCATAGGTATGACCTCGCTCTGTTTCAATATACCGCTGGTAATCATAGCGTTCAAGATGTTCGGCAACAGCTATCTGGTGCGCACCATTGTGACGTTTGTCAGTACGGCGGCGTTCACTGATATGCTGAGCGCGCTACAGCGGATGACGGGTGTCTATGCCCTCGTGGAGGGCGAGAATGACCTGCTGCTCTCATGCCTTTTCGGTTCTACGGTATTCGGACTCGGTGTCGCCATGGTGCTGAAAGCCAAGGGAACCAACGCGGGGACTGACGTGCTGGCCAAGGTGGCCACGAAGTTGACGCACATCCCTGTGGGATACACGATTATAGCGATTGACTCGATTATAGTGCTGATGTCGTTTTTCGCGTTCGGCGAGTTGCGCATTCCGATGTATTCGCTCTTCACGGTGATAGTCTACGGCAAGATGGTCGATGTGTTCATGCAGGGCTTGCAGCTGAACAAGGCGGTGTTCATCATCTCGGACCATCCTGACGAGATAAGCCGCAGGATATTGACCGAACTGAACCGTGGAGGCACGTTCATCAAGGGTCTCGGAATGTATCAGGGCGTGGAGAAGAAGATTATCTACACCGTGATTGAGAACAAGCAGGTGGTGACGCTCCGCGAGCATGTGCAGGCCATCGACCCTAAGGCGTTCGTCACCATACTCAATGCGAACGAGATACTCGGCGCGGGCTTCAAGCCGATAGACGAGAAGGACTGACAGGCTGTTTTTAGGACGGTATGTGCGTGAGGCGCGGTCATATCCCATCGGGTGCGGGGTGTGGGTGCGTCTCTGCCGTTTATGGTGATAAGTAGCTGTTCAAAATTAATTGTATATCTCTTGTGAACTATTTTGCAGCTATTTTCCTGCCGTGAAGACGGGAGCATAGCGGGCTATGTGACCGTTAAACGACAGGGAAAGAGCGCAAAAGAGGCGCAAGAGATACAAAGCTTTCATCATATGGTTTCTTTTTCATACTAATCTCATAACTAAATCAAACAAGTAGCGTTTAATTTTGAACTGCTACTTAAAGTTGTATGACAATATGAAGATGAGGAAAGTGCTGGCCGCATGGGCTGTGGCTCTGGCCGTTATGTGTGCGGCTGTGGGTTGTGTCGAAGAGCGTCTGACTGGCGACCCGTCGGCACGGCTGGAGTTTTCGTGCGACACTCTGGTGATGGATACCCTTTTTGCCGGAGTGCCGTCACGCACGTCGCGTCTTATGGTGTACAACCGCAACGACAGGGCATTGAACATCAACACGGTATCGCTCGGCGGCGGTGAGCGGTCACAGTTCCGCTTCAATGTGGACGGACATATTCCCCCGGAGGACAATCGCTTGACGGACATAGTGATAAAGGCCAAGGACAGCCTCTATGTCTTTGTGGAGTTGACGGCGGAGACGGAAGAGGAGGTAAGTTCCCTGCTTGTTGAGGATTCGCTCATGTTCCTGTGCAACGGGACGGAGAGCCGTGTGCAGCTTGTGGCTTGCGCAAAGAACGCCCGTCTGCTGAGAAACTGCTCGCTGGAGGGCGACATGACTTTCGACAGCGTGCGCCCGTATCTGATATACGGTTATCTTCATGTGCCTGAGGGCAATACGCTTACGCTGACAGCCGGGTCAACGCTCTATTTCCATGACGGGGCGGACCTTGTGGTGGACGGCAACCTGCGTTCTGACGGCACTCTCGATGCTCCCGTGACCCTTAGGGGCGACCGCCTTGACCGCATGGACGATGATGACGGCACGCCATACGACTATATGCCGCTGCAATGGGGCAGTGTCTATCTGCAAAACGGACTGGGCGAACACAGCCTGACGTACACCGTGATACGCGGCGGGACACACGGCATAGTGCTTTACGGCGAGAGGAACGCCGCACCGGGTCTGACCATGAAAAACTGTGTGGTCACGACTGCGGGCGGCTATGGCCTCTACAGCCGCAACGGCGATGTGGAGATGGAGAACTGTGTGATTTCAAACTGCGGGGCTGCGTGCTGCCTGATGCTCGGCGGGCGGTTGGGCATGACCCATTGCACTGTGGCCAATTACTATACATACGGCACGAGAAGCACCCCGGCGTTCGTAGTCACGAACTATGAGACGGCCGACGGCGGTGCGAGTGTGTCGTACCCCGTGAAGTCCGCCGTGGTGGAAAACAGCATCATCTACGGCGGAAACGGCGCGGAGTTGGCTCTGATGAACGATACGCTCCGCGACACGGAGTTCAATGTGCTGATAAGCTATACGCTCGTCAAGGGCGAACAGCAGGACGGCGGGATGTTCAACCGCGTGTTGTGGTCTGGTGAACTGGGCAGCGCGGCCGATGCCGTGTTCATGAACACCGACATAAGCGATATAGAGGAGACCGGCTATTACGATTTCAGCCTTGCGCCCCGCTCTCCGGCCATCGGTGTGGCCAATAAGGAAGTGGCAATACATTGTCCCGAGGACATAAGAGGAGTGTCGCGCACGGACGATGACGGGCCTGACATGGGGGCTTATGAGCGCACGGAGGATTAGGATAGCCATATTCGCCGCGCTGTTGTGCGCGTGTACGGTATATGCTGGCGGGCAGGAGATGATTAGGTTTATGACATATAATGTCGAGAATTTCTTCGACACAGAGGACGATGCGCTGACGGATGACGACGATTTCCTGCCGGAGGCAATACGCCACTGGACGGTGAAGCGTTATCGGGCGAAAGTGGCCAATGTGTCGAGGGTGATAGCGGCGGCAGGCGGATGGAATCCCCCAGCTGTGGTGGGGTTGTGTGAGGTGGAGAATGACTATGTGATGCGCTCGCTGACCCTCTACGGGCCTCTGCGTCAGTTGGGCTATGAGGCACTGCACTATGACAGCCCCGACGGGAGGGGCATCGATGTCGCGCTGCTTTACAGGCCGGAGATATTCACGTCCGTGGTGTCGCGCCCTCTGAGAGTCGAGACGGGCGAAGGGGAGTTCTCACGCGATATACTCTATGTCATGGGTACATTGCCTGACGGTACGCAGCTTCATCTGTTCCATGTGCATTTCCCGTCGCGCCGCGAGGGGCAGCAGGAGAGTGAGCCGAAGCGGGTCAAGGCCGCAGCCGTACTGCGCGGGGCTGTCGATTCTGTGTTTGCGGTGGACAGCGGGGCTGCCGTGGTCATAATGGGCGACTTCAATGACACACCGGTAGACAGGCCTGTGGCCGATGTGCTGAAAGCCATGCCGTTGCCGCTCGACGGAGCGTATGAGCGCGGCGCATTGTATAATCTGACATACGTTCACAGTGAACGCGGCGAGGGGTCATATTGTTATAAGGGCGTGTGGCAGATGCTTGATCAGGTGATAGTCTCAGGCTCAATGCTTGACGGCAGCGCGCCGTTGCAAGCCTCTCCTGAGAGCGTAGGCGTGATGCGTGAACAGTGGATGATGGAGAGAAGCGGCGAATGGCTTGATTCTTTACCTAAAAGGACATACAAAGGGATGAGATACAACGGCGGGTACAGCGACCATCTGCCTGTCTGTTTCGATTTGAAACTGACCGGAGGGCAATAAGTCTTATAGCCGTTCATGCGCAAAATCAGTAGCGGACTGCTGTCGGAGATTACTCCACGGGCAGTCCGCTGCTGTTTCTGCTGTGCAGTCGTTGACGGTTGTCAGTGCTTTTTGAACCAGATGACGTACAGTGCCGCCAAGTAGCCTAGAATCACTATCGTCCCGAAGAATCCCGGCCCCGTTCTCCCTGATTCGATTCTGAACTTTAGAATCACGCAGAGAAGTGCGCCCATCACTAAGGTAACAATGATAGTGGCCATTATTTGTGATGCCTTGTTCATAAGTATATTGTTTTTAGTTCATAATCATATGCCGTGGACGTCGGAGGCTTGTGCTTATCTTGGTGATGCGAACATATCAATATGTACTAAAATAAGCATCGTCCGATATTTGCCCATTCTTGATGGTTGCGCTTTTCGGTGTATAATCGTCTGATATATAATTTGTTCCTTAGCCTTCAGCCTGCTTTTAGCTATCCTCCAGCTATCCTCTCCTTAGCGTTTCGCCATTCTTGCGCCGATTTCTATCGGAAACTGTCAAAAGTGAAACCCTATCCTCACATTTCCTGTTTTGCACATCCCGTCCATCTCGTCATTCTCTTCCTCTCCCGAATCCCATGCATATCGGCTTCCATGCTGAAAAACGCCCCCTGCGCAAACATGGCATTGGGCCGACTCCTATCTTGGATGCGTCAGCATACAAAGATACGGAATTTTCAGATATTCCATGCATGGGATGCGATTAAGTTCATGCGTTTTTCGCTATCTTTGTTCCACGAAGATAGCTGGGTCTCGGCATAGCCAAACTGAGAATGAGTTCTCGTTTGTCTCTGCGCTTGACTTTCACTATCTTTGTCCCTGTGATTAATTAACCTGATTAAGATTCACACTATGGAAGGCGGTAATATATTTGTCATTATTCTCGTTATAACGGTGGCTGTCATTCAGATAGTCGCGAAGAACAGGAAGAAGGCTGCGGATATGGAGGGCGGGCAAAAACAGCCGGCAGATGTCCTCTCTGATACATTCGGCGATGTGGTCTATGTTCCTGAGAATGACCCTGCTGAGGTTGTGACGACGACCGATGCTGCAAGCGGTGCGCCTGACGTTGTGTATGCGCCTGAGGAGAATACTGCGGTTGTATGCGACGGCTCTGTCCCCACGGCCGCAGGTGCGGAGGCCGTGAACACTGACCCTGCTCCGCATTCCGGTAATGAGGAGACGGTGTCGGCGGCTCATGGAGAGTGTGGCATCGACTTGTCCGATGCTGCCGAGGCGCGTAAGGCGTTCATCTATTCCGAGATATTCAACAGGAAATATTGAACCATCGCGTCAGAGCAGGTCGGCCACAGCCGCGCCTACAAATCGGATTAGGCTCTCAGGGGCAATCTTTATCTGCAACCCTCGTACCCCGGCACTGATGTAGATATGCGGAAAGTCTGCCGCTGTCCGGTGTATGAATGTCGGCAGCGGCTTCTTCATGCCGATAGGCGAACAGCCTCCGCGTATATAGCCCGTCGATGGCAGCAGCTCCTTGACGTGTATAAGCGCACAGCTTTTGTTGCCGCTCTCCTTGGCGGCCTTTTTCAGGTCTATCTCCCCGTCGCCCGGTATCACGCAGACGAACAGGCCGGTGCGGTCGCCCCTCAGCACCAGCGTCTTGAACACCTGACATATCGGTTCGCCGAGTTGTTCAGCCACGTGTGTTGCCGCAAGGTTCTCCTCGTCGACTGTATAAGGTATCAGCTCATATTCTATCCCGGCCTTGTCGAGCAGCCGTGCCGCATTGGTCTTCGCTGTTTTCCCTCCCATAATTGCAATACAAATCTGCTGCGGATAACCCTTTGAAATCAAGCATATCCACAGTGTAACCTCGTTCTCACCTTCCGGTCTGTCAGTTCTTTGGACACTTCTCCGCGAGTTCCCCCATTATGCCCGAAACGGCATTGCTGAACTCTTCGATCAGTGTCTTGTAGTATTTCCGTGTCCTGCCGTGGTTCTTAGTCCCCTCGGGGTGGTTGATGCGGCTGATGAACTCCTCTTTCGTGCGGATTATCTTGTCGATAATTGTGTCGAACGTGGCTTCATCGATGGATTTGAGGAAGTGGTAATAGATGAGGCACTCGTCCGCGAGTATCACGGCCGTCTGCTTGATTTCTTTCTTGAGTCGTCTGCGATTTGCCATAGCTGTTATAGTTTTTTGTCTGCAATCCGGTGCGGCTCACGGTATGGGTTTGCCGCGTCCGGTACAAATGTACATAAAAAAGTGTTGCGGACAACATTATTCCGGGGAATTTATTCCTTAATTTCGCTATCTTTGTGCCTGACGGTACAAGACAGGATGCGTCTCAACAAAAGCAGCCAAACAAGTTTGCCGCTTTTGTGTTCGACTTTCGCTATCTTTGTGCCTCGCGAAGATAAGACGCGCAGAGCGGACTTTGGCTGTTACGTTTCCTTTGTAAATAGACGTGGTGCGTGGCGGTTTTTCTGCCGTTGCTGCTGGTGTCTTGGATATGTGTTGATTATGAAAAAGACTCTTATTATATTTCTTTCGCTGACGGCGGTCTTCGTGCTGGCGTTGGCGGTGCTTATCGCCCTTAACGGCAAGGCGGAGCTGCACCTCGCGCTCACGCACGGCTATCTCGAGCGTGTCGGGAGCCGTGAGGTGAACGACGTGTTTTTCAAGTATCTCACTGAGATGGGGGCGTGGGTTCCCTTTGCCATTGCCGCGCTGCTGTTGTTGTGGCGGGTGAAGGAGGGACTGTATCTGCTTGTGTCGGAGGGTGTTACGGCCTTGATGGTCTATCCACTGAAACGGCTCTTTGCCGAGCCGAGGCCGAAGCTCTTCTTTCAGGAAGCGATGCCCGACGTGACACTCCACAGCGTGGAGGGCGTGTCGATGCATCTGCACAACAGTTTCCCGTCCGGCCATACGGCGACGGTCTTCTGCGCCATGCTCTGCCTGTCGGTGATATGCCGCAAACGCCCGTGGCTCTCCGTGCTCTTTTTCCTGATAGCAGTGCTTACGGGCTATTCGCGCATATACCTTTCTCAGCACTTCGCGAATGACGTGTTGGCCGGGACGATAGTCGGCACTGTAGCCGCGCTGCTCTGTACATGGTGGTACACCAAGTGGCGCGGACGCTGGACTGACTATTCCGTTGTGGAGAAACTTAGACGGAATAGATGATGGACAAGGGGCTGTTTTCAGGTAAGAAAGTCGAGTTTATAACCCTCGGCTGCAAGCTGAATTTCGCCGAGAGTTCGGCGATAGGACGGTCGCTGGCCGAGGCCGGTTTCACCCGCTGCGGGCGCGGCGAGCAGGCCGATGTGGTGATAGTAAACACCTGTTCGGTCACTGATGTGGCCGACAAGAAAGACCGTCAGGCCATACACCGTGCCGTCAGGCAGCATCCCGGCGCATACGTCGTTGTAACAGGCTGCTATGCGCAGCTCAAGCCCGAGGCGGTGGCTGCCATTGAAGGGGTTGACCTCGTGCTGGGGGCTAATGAGAAGGTGAGCCTGCCCGACTTTCTCGACAGCATGGAGAAGAAGCGCGGTGCAGCAGGATGCCGTGTCTCCAAGTTCAAGGACATCAGCGCATTCCGCCCAATATGCAGTGCGGACGACCGCACGCGCCATTTTCTGAAGGTGCAGGACGGGTGCGACTATTTCTGCTCATACTGTACCATCCCTTTTGCGCGGGGGCGCAGCCGCAGCGCGACGGTGGCGGAGACTGTGGCCGTGGCGGAACGGGCCATTGCCGACGGCGCGAAGGAGATAGTGCTGACCGGGGTGAACACGGGCGACTTCGGGCGTTTGTCCGGCGAGACTTTCTTCGACCTCATCCGTGCGCTTGACGCGGTAGAGGCTGAGGTGCGCTACCGCATATCGAGCATAGAGCCTAACCTCCTGACCGACGGGATAATAGAATTTGTAGCGCAGTCACGCCACTTTGCCCCCCATTTTCATATACCGTTGCAGAGCGGCAGCGACACAGTGCTGCGGCTGATGCGCCGGAGGTACGATGCCGCTCTCTTCGCCGAAAAGGTGTACAGGGTCAAGGAGCTGATGCCAGATGCATTCATAGGCGTGGATATCATGACCGGCATGAGGGGCGAGACCCCGGAATGTTTCGAGGAGAGCCGTGCTTTCATCAGCAGCCTGCCCGTGTCGCAGCTCCATGTCTTCACTTATTCCGAACGGCGTGGTACTAAGGCTCTCGACATAGGCTATATCGTGCCTATGGAGGAGCGGCGGCGGCGCAATGAGGTGCTGCAACGCGTGTCGGACAGCAAACTGAGTGCGTTCTACGCCGACCAGACAGGCCGGACTGCCACTGTGCTGTGGGAGGACAGCCGCACCCATGGTATGATGCACGGCTTCACCGGCAACTATGTGCGGCTGGAGCGGCCTTACGATGCCAGTAGGGTGAACCTCTTCGAGCGCGTCACTATAGGTGAAGACGATGCCCGTCCATCCCTCTCCATTTGAAAACGGAAATTAAAGGATATACTGATACGTCTTCATGACTTCATAGCCCCGCTGCCGTCAGGTTGCGGGGCTTTATTTTTCACTTCCGCAGGCTTCGTATTCCTCTCCTGATATCCCGCTCCTCCTGACAGTGTAAATTAAGGTTAAAAACACGTACTCTCGCCGTAGGCGCAGGCTATGCTCTCCTTAACCTTGTCCTGCGAAACACGTACTCTCGTGCTATCCGCAAGCCATTCCCAGCCTTCGCCAATCCCGTATCCTCGTCCTGTATTCCCTCTGATATAAAAGACATGGCGGCTACCGGAATCTCACCGGCGGCCGCCATGCATTTCTATTCTTAAAGTGTCCGCTTTTTTCGGATGCGAGGCTCAGATTTTCACCTCGCGGGCTATCTTGGTCACCGCGTCGCCGAGGCTCTCGCACTCCTCAATGACATCCATGAAGTGGATGCCAGACTCGTAAGAGTGGTCACCGTTGTTGACCTGATCGACATTCTTGCTCTTGAGGGCGTAGCGGAGTTCGTTGATATCCTTCTCCACGCGGAATATCTCCCCACGGCTCTCCTCGTCGGCGAAGCGGCTTGACACGCAGCGTTCGAGCGCGTCGAGCTGTTGGCTGATAAGGCTGAACATACGCTCAAGGTCGGCGTTCTGGTCGGCGGTGAAGTTGATTTTGTCGTTGTTGCGGCGTATGACCGTGCGGCTGATGTTGAAGCAGCGGTCGGCCACGCTCTCTATCTCGGTGGTGAGGTAGAGGTAGTTGCGTATCTTGTTCTTGATACTGGTAGATGTCGGTGTGGCCGCTATTTCGTACATATAGTTCGCGATGGCAAGCTCCGTGCGGTCGCTGGCATCCTCGAACTGCTCTATGCGTTCGGCGTAGTTCTGGTTGTTCTTGTCGTCGAATTTGGTCATGGCGAATGTGCGTGCCTCGTCAAACATACGGTGTGAACGCTGGGCGTAGAGTTCTATCTCCTTTTCTGCCTCGATGAGCGAGAGTTCTCCGGTCTGGAGCAGTCCGCCCTTGATGAAGCGGAGCGAGAACTCGGAATCCTGCTCCCTGACGGGTATTATCTTGTTCACTATGATGACGTAGTACTTTACGAGCCATACCATTATGCAGGTGTTGGTCACATTGAACATGGTGTGGAACATGGAGAGCGCGTAGAGGTTGCTGTTCTGCGACTCCGCGTTGCCCCCGAGCGTCACTATCCAGTCCATCAGGTGGATGAAGGGGTAGAAGACGATGAGCATCCACATCACGCCGAATACATTGAACAGCGTGTGGCTGAGCGCGGCGCGCTTGGCCGTGGCGTTGGCGGGGATTGCGGCGAGGTTGGCCGTTATCGTCGTTCCGATGTTCTCACCGAGCACCATTGCGGCAGCCATTTCAAATGTAATCCATCCGTTGTTGAGCATGACGAGCGTGATGGCCATGGTCGCGCTTGACGACTGTACTATGATGGTCAGCACTGTGCCGATGAGCAGGAAGAGGAACACCGCGCCGTAGCCTGTGCCGAGCGATGAGGAGGCGAAGTCCTTGACGAAGGCGAGTGCCTCGGGGTGTGATTCGAGGTCGGGCACTGAGTTCTTGAGGAAGTCGAGACCCATGAACAGCAGCGCGAAGCCGACAAGAAACTCGCCTGTGGACTTGCGCTTGTCGTTCTTGGAGAACATGAGCGGTATGGAGATGCCGATGACCGGAATGGCAAGGTCCACTATCGAGAACTGGAATCCGATGAGGGAGACGAGCCATGCGGTGACGGTAGTACCGATGTTGGCTCCCATGATGACTGATATGGACTCGGCCAGTGTGAGCAGCCCGGCGTTGACGAAGCTGACTACCATCACTGTGGTAGCACTCGACGACTGGATGATGGAAGTAATCAGCAGGCCGGTGAGGACACCGAGAAACCTGTTCTTTGTCATCGAGGCGAGGATTTTGCGGAGGCGGTTGCCTGCCACTTTCTGCAAGGATTCGCTCATGAGGTTCATTCCGTAGAGGAAGAGGCCGAGCGATCCGAGCAGCTGGAAGAAATCGGCAATTGTGAATGTCATTGTCGTTAGTGTTTAGTTTATTGCTTTTCAAATTTGCCGCAAAGGTATTGACACGATGTTACAAAAGTGTTACAAAGGTGCTACATGAGGATGACACGGGGCGTGGCGAGGCGGTGCGTATGTGCGGCGGCGGCTTTGTGTGTTGAGCCGACTGCCGCCCGGTTACAGGGTTTTCCCGCGCCAGCGTCCGCTGCGTATGTATGTGTAGCTGAACGCGAAGATGAGCAGTGCATAGGCTATCTCGGAAGTCCAGCACCATGCCACGTCGAGGCGGAGGTACATGATGATGAAGAAGCAGTAGGCCACGTACAGCACGAGGGCGCAGAGCTCGAGTGTGAAGGCCATGCGTGTGTTGCCTGTGCCGGAGATGGACTGGAAGTATATGTTCGACGGGGCCATGAAGAGGTATGCCGAACAGAGCACCCAGAGCGACGGCACGGAGGCGTCTATCAGTTCCGGTATGTCGGAATAGATGCTGATGACGAGGCGGGGACAGATGCTGAAGAAGGCCGCGAGGGGCAGTACGCAGATGTAGGCGAGGCGTACGTGCTGCCGTATGGTATATGTGACGCTGTCGGCACGGCCTGCGCCGATGAGGTTGCTGACGAGAGAGCCGCACGTGGAGGCGTAGGCGGAGACAATCATGAAGAGGAAGCTCGACAGGCTGCGGATGATGTTCGTGATGGCCAGTGAGCGTTCGCCGAGGTGCTCGACGAATATGAAGAACATGAACCATGTGGAGATGGAGAGGAAGTTCTGCACCATTGTCCACACGGATATGTTGAGTATGTGCTTCATTATCCGCCGGTCTATGCGCGGCAGGGTGTTGAGGCCGTACCGGCGGGTGTCGATGCGGCGGGCGGTGTGAGTGATGAAGAAGAGGAGCGAGACGAGTTCGGCAAGCACTGAGCCGAGTGCCGCTCCGGCTATGCCCATGGCGGGCAGCCCCAGTTTGCCGAAGACGAGTATCCAGTTGAACACCACGTTGGAGCTGACCATTATTATGGAGTTGAGCGTCAGTGTCTTTGTCTGGGTGGTGGCCACGTAGAAGGAGCGGAACATGGTGGCGGCGAATGAGAAGAAGAAGCCGAATATGCGCCAGTCGATGTAGCGCATGGCGGCCTCGTAGATGTGTTCCGAACTGACGAACTTGCTTAGCAGTAGCGGCGAGAGGGTTTTCGACACGATGAAGGCCAGCAGGGCGAAGGCGATGAGGAAGTAGAGGCCGTGGTAGAAGATGGCGCCTATCTCGCCGTAGTGTCTTTCTCCGTTGCGGCGCGCCATGATAATCTGCGACCCTATGCAGAAGCCGAAGCCTACCATGAAGATGACCATGTAGTAGACTCCCGCTATGGCGCAGGCTCCAAGCTCGACTTCGCCTATGCGCCCCATGAAGGCTGTGTCGGTCATTCCGATGAGCTGCTCCATGAGGAGGCTTATCAGTATGGGGTAGGCTATTTTCCAGATGTCGCGGTATGAGTAGGCTTGCAACGGTGATGTCATGTCTCCTGTGTCTTTTTATCGGTTGTACGGCTGTCCGCAGCCGGGGCGCAAAGGTAGTGATTTTTCCGCTGGCGGGCAAAGGGCTTGGCGCGGAACGGATGATTGAAACGGACGAATGTCTGGCGTGGATGGGTATTTGTGGTAGAGACGTTATGGGAAAGGTCGGTTGTGGTTAGGGAGGGGCTTCGGAGGGGCTGGCCTGAGGCTTCGGCGAGAGTACGTGTTTTTAACCTAAATTTAGATATGGGGTGGTTGGAAAATAATCGTGCGGTTTGTGATGCGGGAGGGAATATATTTGTATCTTTGCTTTGCGAAGACGGGAGTCGGTTCGTGTGGGTTGATTTTGAAGATATGGGCTATTATATACTTTATCCTCTGCTGTGGGTTATGGCGCGGATGCCGATGGGGGTGCTGTATGTGCTGTCGGACTGTCTTTATCCGATAGTCAGATATGTGGTGAAGTACCGCTATGGGGTGGTGAGGCGCAATGTGGAGAACGCTTTCCCCGATTGGGACGAGGGGAGGCGCGGCGCATTGGTCAACCGCTTCTACCGCCATCTGTGCGACTATTTCGTGGAGAGCGTGGCTCTGATGGGTATGAGCGAGAGGGAGATAAAACGGCGTTTTGTCTTTACCAACCCGGAGTTTTTCAGCCGTGAGGAGTTCGCGGGGCGGAACTTTGTGGCCGTTTTCGGGCATTACGGCGACTGGGAATGGGTCAGCTCGCTGCCTCTGTGGGTGGACACAATCAATGTGGCCACGCTGTACAAACCGCTGCGCGACAGGCATTTCGACAGGATGTTCCTGCGGCTGCGGTCGCGTTTCGGCACGATATGCATCGACAAGAACAAGGTGCTGAGAGAGATGGTGCGCCTGCGCCGCGAACCGAGGCCATACGTTGTGGCGTTCATCGCTGACCAGACCCCGTCGGTACACAATATACACTATTGGACGAAGTTCCTCAATCAGGAGAGCGCGGTACTGACGGGGTGGGAGACAATCGCGAAGAAGACAGGCGATGCGGTTATATTTCTCGATGTGCGGCGCGTGCGGCGCGGGTACTATGAGGCTGAGCTGAGCCTTATCAGCGCGGACGCGAAGAGCGAGCCGGAGTATGCGATGAGCGAGAGGTACATACGGCTCATGGAGAGGAGCATCATGCGTGACCCCGCGTATTGGCTCTGGTCACACAACAGGTGGAAACATAAGAAGGAGTGAACGGATATGGGAAAATGCAGTGTGGCGGTGGTAATACTCAACTATAACGGCGTGGAGCATCTGCAAAGGTTTCTGCCGGGAGTGGTGAGGCATACGGACGCGGAGGTGGTTGTGGCCGACAACGGTTCGACTGACGGCTCTGTGGAGTGGCTGACGGCCGCGTTGCCGCAGCTCAGGGTGATACGCATGGATAAGAACTACGGTTTCGCCGAGGGCTATAATGTCGCTCTGAGGCAGGTGGAGGCCGACATCTATGTGCTGCTCAACTCCGACGTTGAGACCCCGGCGGGGTGGCTACAACCGCTGCTGGAGTATATGCAGGCACATCAGGAGTGTGTGGCCTGTCAGCCTAAGATATTGAGTTACAGGGATAAGAGCTTGTTTGAATATGCCGGCGCGGCGGGAGGGTACATCGATTCGTTCGGCTATCCGTTCTGCCGGGGGAGGCTTCTCTCCATGATGGAGAAGGACAACGGCCAGTATGACAGCGTGGCGGAGGTGTTCTGGGCCACGGGGGCGTGCCTTATGATACGCAGCAGCGCATATTGGGGCGCGGGAGGGCTTGACGGGCGTTTCTTCGCGCATCAGGAGGAGATAGACCTGTGCTGGCGGCTGAAAGCGCGGGGAGGCTCAGTGGTGTGCGTGCCGCAGAGCGCGGTCTATCATGTCGGGGCGGGTACACTATCGTATGAAAGCCCGAGGAAAACGTATCTCAATTTCAGGAACAACGCCCTGCTCCTCTACAAGAATGAGGCGCGACGCTACGGGTGGGTTTGCACCGTGCGCCTTTTCCTTGACTGGACGGCGGCCCTGCACATGGTTTTGCAGGGCAAGCCGCGCAATGCCACGCAGGTGTTTAAGGCACAGATGGATTTCTTCAAGATGAAAGGGCAGTTCCGTCATGACCGCGAGGAAAACCTGAGGCTGACATCGGTGAAAAATCCCGTAGGGGTATTAAACCATCTGCTGCTTATTTCAGTCTATCTGAAAGGCATAAAGAGATACAGCGGACTCGGCTGGAAGTGACGGCGGGTTTGTTTGTGTAAAAATGCTTAAAAGGGTATTGCATATACCGTTTTTCATTACCTTTGTAATCGCGGAGGGCAAATTGGAAGATGTGCCCCGTGGCTGCCGTCCTGGCTGTGTGCCGTATGTGCGCAGGGTTTGCGGCGGTATGGCGCGGCTGAGTTGATAATGGAATTACCATATTACTAATCTATAAAAAATTAATACAACGATGAAAAAACTGATTTTGTTCGCGTTTGCTGTGTTCATGGTGACAGGTCTCGCCGCTCAGCAGAAAGAAGTTGTCAAATTCAACGAGAAGACCCATGATTTCGGGACTGTGAAAGAAGAGGACGGGCGCATCACCTGCACATTCTCATTCGACAATCTCCTTGCCACTCCTATCTCTATCAAGAACGTGAGGGCATCCTGTGGTTGTACCACTCCGAACTGGAGCAGAGAGCCGATAGCACCAAACGCAAAGGGCGAGATTACAGTGACTTACAACACCAAAGGCCGTCCCGGTATGTTCCAGAAGAGCGTTACCGTTACATTCAGCGACGGCACTCAGGATTATACCCAAGTGCTTTTCATCAAGGGCAAGGTTACTCCGAGAGTAGTGGCCACTCCCGCTCCTGCGACTCAGCCTGCAACGAAATAAGTGCAGCGTGTTTATTTCGTACACCGGTTGAACGCATATCAGCCTTGGCACGGAACAGATACAGAGAGACGTAACAGAAGCATTGCTATCTTCACCTACTTATCCTGTCGCGATGTACAAACACGGCATATCAGGCACACACTGTCAAGGGTATGTGCCGTCAGAAAGGGGAAGATAGCAATGCTTCTTCATGTTTCCGCCGAGTGCTGGTTCTGAGAAGTGAGCGGCGGCAAGGGGACAGAGTGTTATTTTTTCAGAGTTGAGTATTAGGTAATAGAAATTTATCGGGTTATGGAAGACAATCATCATCACATAGAGAACAGTGAAGAGTATATCGGGCTGAACGTCAACAGCGGGGTGGCGCAGCCGCCTTCGGTCAACCCATATATGCATAAGGTAGTCCGGAGAAAGAAGTACAGCGCGGCCGAATATGTCGAGGGCATATTGAAGGGTGACCGCTCGATACTGAGCCAGGCCGTCACTCTCGTCGAGAGCCTGCTGCCGGAGCATCATGCCATAGCGCAGGAGGTGATAGAGAAGTGCCTGCCATACACGGGTAACTCCATCCGTGTGGGCATCACTGGCGTGCCGGGTGCGGGAAAGAGTACGTTCATCGAGGCTCTCGGCGTGCATCTGTGCGGCGAAGGCCACAAGCTCGCCGTGCTTGCCATAGACCCCAGCAGCGAACGCTCAAAGGGTTCTATATTAGGCGACAAGACCCGCATGGAGGCTCTCTCCGTGACAAAGAACGCATTCATCCGCCCTTCGCCGTCGGCGGGTTCACTTGGCGGCGTGGCGCGAAAGACACGCGAGTCCATCGTGCTGTGCGAGGCAGCGGGGTTCGACACCATATTTGTCGAGACTGTCGGCGTAGGGCAGAGCGAGACGGCCATGCACTCCATGGTCGATTTCTTCCTGCTGATACAGCTCGCGGGGACGGGCGATGAGCTTCAGGGCATCAAGCGCGGCATCATGGAGATGGCGGACGGCATCACGATAAACAAATGCGACGGCAACAATGTGGAAAAGGCGCAGCTGGCCAAGGCACAGTTCCAGAATGCGCTGCACCTCTTCCCCCTGCCGGAGTCGGGATGGACACCGCAGGTGAACACATGCTCCGCGTTCGAGAACATCAACATAGACGGCGTGTGGAAGATGGTGACCGACTATATAGCCTTCACCAAGGCAAACGGCTATTTTGACTATAAGCGCAGGCAGCAGAGCAAGTATTGGATGTATGAGACCATCGACGAATATCTGAAGACGAGTTTCTACAACAACGAGGAGGTGCAGAAGCGGATGGCCGCGTATGAGACCCTTGTCAATAACAACGAGATGACCTCGTTTGCCGCGGCGCACAAGTTGATCGATTTCTATAACAGCTTATAACCGAGACAGTTTTATATGGTACAAAGGAGAGCCAAGTCGGCTTTGACTGCGAAGCAGAAGAAGACGTTCCTCGTGTGGTTCTGGGGGCTGTTCGCGGCGGCGGTGCTTGTGGTGGCGGGGATATTCGTTGCCATAGCATACGGGTGGATAGGCTACCTGCCGCCGATAGAGGAGCTTCAAAACCCCAAGAACAAGTTCGCCACAGAGATATATTCGTCTGACGGAGAGCTTATCGGGACATTCTACACCGCGAAGGACAACAGGATAAACGCCAACTACAATGAGCTGTCCCCAAATCTTGTCAAGGCACTGATAGCCACGGAGGACATACGCTTCGAGTCGCATTCCGGCATCGACGCGAAGGCCATAGCGAGGGCGGCCATACTGCGCGGCCTCTTCCAGATGAAGGGGGCGGGCGGCGGCTCGACACTCACACAGCAGCTTGCCAAGCAGCTCTATTCGCCTATGGCAGAGAACATTGTGCAGCGTGCCATGCAGAAACCGATAGAGTGGGTCATAGCCGTGGAACTCGAACGCCTTTACACAAAAGAGGAGATACTGACCATGTATCTCAACAAGTTCGACTTCCTGAACAACGCCGTCGGCATCAAGACCGCGTCGAATGTCTACTTCGGTGTGCCGCCCTCTGACCTGACCGTGGAGCAGGCGGCTACGCTCGTCGGGATGTGCAAGAACCCATCGCTCTATAACCCAGTGTCGGCCAAGAGGAGGCCGAAGTGCGAGGAGCGGAGGAACGTGGTGCTGAGCCAGATGCATAAGGCGGGCTATCTCACTCAGGCAGAGTATGACTCCATCAGGCAGATACCGCTCACGCTCGACTATCACCGTGTGGATCACAAGCTCGGCATGGCACCATATTTCCGCGAGTACCTGCGCAAGACATTAACAGCCAAAGAGCCGAAGAAGAAGAATTACGCCTCGTGGCAGCTTGCCCCATACGGGCAGTATTATCTCGACTCGATAGAGTGGGCGGACAATCCGCTCTACGGTTTCTGCGAGAAGAACCCCAAGAAGGATGGCACGAAGTACGACATATACCGCGACGGCCTGAAAATATATACAACGATAGACTCGCGTATGCAGCTGTATGCGGAGCAGGCTGTGGAGGAACACATGAAGGAGATGCAGGCGAAGTTCTTCAAGAGCCAGAAAGGCAGGAAGAAAGCCCCGTTCGCATCGTCCACATCGGACAAGGACATTGAGCGTTCGCTCAATCAGGCTATGCGCAACACAGACCGCTACCGCGCACTGAAAAAGGCGCACGCCACGGAGGAGGAGATACGCGAGGCGTTCGAGACCCCGGTGGAGATGGAGGTGTTCTCGTATGACGGCATAGTGGACACGGTGATGTCGCCGATGGACTCGATACGCTACCACAAATATTTCGCGCGTTGCGGCATGATGAGCATAGACCCGCTCACGGGCTATGTCAAGGCGTATATCGGCGGGCCGGACTTCTCGTATTTCCAGTACGATATGGCTACAGTAGGCCGCCGTCAGGTGGGCTCTACCGTCAAGCCCTATCTGTACAGTCTTGCGATGAGCGAGGGCTATTGGCCCTGCGACACCACTATCAATCAGGAGATTACGCTCTATGACGGACTGGGGCGGCCATTCACTCCGCGCAACTCATCGAAAGCGAGGGTGGGGGAGACCGTGACGTTCAAATGGGGCTTGCAGACCTCGAACAACTGGATAACGGCCTACCTGATGAGCCTGCTGTCGCCGGATCAGCTTGTGAAACTGATGAGGTCGTTCGGCATCAAGGGCGAACTTGTGCCGGTCATATCGCTCTGCCTCGGGCCGTGCGAGGTTAGCGTGGCGGAGATGGTGGACGCATACACTGTATTCCCCAATAAGGGCATACGCACCGAAGCGTTGTATGTCACCCATATAGAGGACAATAACGGTAACCGTATAGCCGAGTTCGTGCCGCGCACGGAGGAGGTGCTGAGCGAGGAGACCACATACAAGATGCTCGATATGCTTACCGCCGTAATGGATCACGGCACGGGCATAAGGGTGAGGTACAGATACAATATCAATGCCCCTGCGGGCGGCAAGACCGGCACGTCGCAAGAGAACTCGGACGGATGGTTCATGGGGTTCACCCCCTCGTTAGTCTCCGGAGTGTGGGTAGGCTGGGAAGACCGCACCGTGCATTTCGCCAATATGGCAGACGGACAGGGCGCGTCGATGGCATTGCCTATCTGGGCGAAGTATATGCAAAGGGTGCTGAACGACAGCACGCTGGGCTATGACGCGACACAGCAGTTCGATATTCCAGAGTGGTTCGACCCGAACGCGGGGTGCAGGTGAGGCGGTGACGGGATGAGGTGATATGTGATTAGATTTCCCTGTACAAGAGAGGGGTATGTCAATTAAGTTGGGCATACCCCTCTCTTGTGTTAAAATAGCTATCACACGACTTTTGTGAGGCAATAAAAACTATATTAGAAATAAAGACGCGAAAAGTTTTGTGGCTCAGAATATTTTTCTTACCTTTGCGGCATTAGAACCTGCCAAGCCTCTCAACGATGCTCAAATCGGCGGGTCGTTTTTTTTATTACACCTATATGAAAGCAAGTTTTGCTAAACCATATTCTTCTCCTGAACAAATCGTTCAGATACTAAAGCAACGTGGTATGCTTATGGATGACGAACGGAAAGCGGAGAACTATCTGATGAATATCGGTTATCATCGACTTTCAGCCTACATTTACCCGTTCTACAAAAGTCCAAAGAGTGATTTGCAATTAAAAGAGGGGACAAACTTCGAGCAAGTTTTGACGCTCTACCATTTTGATAAGAAGTTGCGCATACTCCTTTTCAACGAAATAGAAAAGATAGAGGTAGCTATTCGAAGCGTATTGGCGAATGTCGGATGTCAAGAATTGAATGACAGGTATTGGATAACGAAGCCTGGATATTTTGCCAATGCTGAAAAATTCAACCAGACATTGGCAGTCATAGACAAGGAATTGGCTTCAAGCAAGGAAGATTATATTGAGGATTTCAGGCGCAATTATATCGAACGCTATCCTCCTGCATGGATGATAACGGAAGTATTGTCTTTTGGGAACTTGAACTATATCTATTCCAATATCGCCAACAACCGACTGATGAAGCGCATAGCCGATTACTTCGGCCTACAGCCTCAGGTGTTTACTTCATGGTTGACGGTGCTTGCCAATCTTCGCAATATGTGTTACCATCACGCAAGGGTATGGAACAGGGATTTCGCACTAAATCCGGCAGAACCCCGTAAAGTTTCAAATGTATGGATAGATACTTCCAAAATGAATAAGCGAAGAGTTTTCTACAGGTTGTGCATCATCCGATATTTCCTTTCATCTATTTCACCCAACAATAACTTGAACAAGAAATTGTCTGACTTGATAAATCAATTTCCTTCAATTGACATAGGTGCTATGGGGTTTAACGAGAGATGGAGAGAGGAACTTTTATGGAATTAGAAGCCTACGATGAATTGCAGTTCTACTACCATCCTGACCATCTTGGCAGCACGAGTTACGTCACCAACCCTGATGGAGAGGAGGTGAGTACATCGAGAATGTGCCATTCGGCGAGGTGGCGGACAACACGGTGCGCTACGATAGGTTCTGCTATGTCGATGGCACTGCCTATCTGGACGAAGTATATGCAGAAAGTGCTGAACGACAGCACGCTGGGTTATGACCCGACACAGCAGTTCGATATTCCGGAGTGGTTCGACCCGAACGCTGGATGCAGATGAGGCGGTGACGGGATGATGTGATATGTGATTAAATTTCCCTGTACAAGAGAGGGGTATGTCAATTCAGTTTGGCATACCCCTCTCTTGTTTTTAGTCGTAATAGACTGTTAAAGAGGGCGGTGTGAGGGCTGAGGTAGGGAGAGGGTAAGGAGCGGGTAAGACGAGAGTACGTGTTTTTAACTTTAATTTATGCTGAGGTGACGGGATGTGATGATGTGAGTGACAGAGGCAGGGCAGGGAGTGAGGGTGAGGGGATTGGATGATGATGTGTGTCGGGATAATCCGCTATTTCTTGTCTTATTGTGATGTAGAGCGTATG
>JADIMV010000003.1 GCA_017694515.1 Candidatus Aphodosoma intestinipullorum | reverse complement strand
TCGCTGATGAAGCCGTAGTTTGTATTTATGCTTATCCCGTATTCCGCGAGCTGGCTTTCGAGCTTTCTCATTCCGTTGATTGAGAACATGGCGGGATTTACTGCCACTGTATCACCGTTTTTGAGTGTCGAGCCAAGCCATGTGGCTATGTCGGGAGTGCCTATGACACCGTCTTTCTGGAGTTGCAGCCCTGACTTTTTGAGCTGTTCTGCTGCTTGCAGGAAATAGCGCGAATCCGTCCAGAGGCATCCCCCGTCAAGTGTGATGACGGCTGTGCCTGCCGAGCCTGTGAATGCCGAAATGAAGCTGCGTTCCTGCCAGTGCGCGGCGATATATTCACTCGAATGCGGGTCTGTACCCGGTACGATGAGGGCTGCTATCCCTCTCTCTCTCATTAGGTTTCTTACGTCTGTAAGCTGTTTCATAATATTGTGGATTTAATGTCAGTCACTCTTCAGGGTGCCATTGCACAAAGGCCGTGAAAAGCGAGTGTAAAGCCATACCTGTTTGGATATTTACCGAACCGCCGCCTGTCTTGCACCGTTAGGTGCAAAGGTAGTGAAAAAACGTGTGAACGTCATTCCTTTCATATAACGATTGATGGGTATTTTTCTTTTAGGCGGACGATTTTTTCTCTCGTCTTTTCCAAGAACATGGCATATTCATCCGAATCGGGGTGAAGCGGCCTGTGTGCCAATGCCTTGCAGATACCATCTACCTCTTTCATAGCCAGCCGCGTCTCATCGGAAAATAGTGAGGCGCACATCCGTTCCCATACATATTCCACTGCTTGCGGCGACGGGTGTATCATGTCCTCCGCGTAGAAACGGTAGTCGCGCAGCTCATCCATAACTATCTCGTATGAAGGGAAATAACTTGTCCCGTCAATGTTCCTGCAAAGTTCCTCTACGGCGAGTAGCAGTACTGCCTTGTTGCAGTTGCCGTCAAATGCGCCCCGTCCCATGTAGCGCACTGGGCTGACTGTGAAGATGATATGTATCGTGGGGTTGTACTCTCTGATGCGGGTGATGAGTGCGGTGTACCTCTCCATGATTTCGCTGATCGTCAGTCTCCTTTCTATGAACGCCCGCGCTGGTAGCTTATGGCAGTTGGCAACGACCTCCCCGTCGCGTTCGTAGACGACTGACGAACCGAACGTTATAATAAGGCAGTCCGCAGTCATGAGGTTCTGTGCGGCGGCCTCCATCCTGCTGTTTATCGCGGCGAGGCTCTTGTCCGCGTCACCTGACGAGAATGAACCGTGATGCAGCCACGAATGCCACAGTCCGTTGTGCTGTATGAGTTCCGTGCGGTTCATTGGCCTGTTGTCCATCGTGCGCTCTATCGCTTTGGCTATAGAGAATGGGTTATAGAGTATGCCGAACGGGTTTACGTCGCAGCAGAACCTGTGCCCCAGCATCTTCTCCCCGATGTTCTGCGCAAAGCATGACCCGAACATCATATACCGGCTGTTGTATGAAAACCTCCGTTCCGCCTCAATCTTCACCTTCGTTTGCAGTTCCATGCCTCCTATGCCTCCCCATTGATGATTTCCATTGCACGTTCTATGATTGTGTCATAGCCCCTCTCCACGTCGCTCTCTTTGAGGGTAACGCTCTCGTCCGGCTCCACACCGAACTCTGTGGTCTGCATATCAGCGTCGTACATCGGCACAGCCGAGAAACGCACCATCCACCCTATGGGCAACTCCTGTGAGAGCGGCATACCCCCTCCTCCGCCTGTCCGTCCGCCTATGACAGTGACATTCGGGGCTTGCAGGCAGCGCACGACAAAATCGTTTGTCGCGGAGTAACTCCTTCTGTTGCAGAGCACAACCACCTTCCGCCCGCTCCAGTCTATCGGTGCGTCGGCAGGCGATGTACGAACTTCCACCGGGTCAGAGAACTCCTCGTGTCCCGGCCCGGTCTTGTGCCTGATGTACCCTGTGAGGGTCTCTTCGGAGAAAAAGCATGCCGCGAGGCTCTCGCTGTACGATAGAGAGCCGCCGCCGTTGTGTCTAACGTCTATGATTATGCCCTTGCACTCTGCAAAGTATTTGTCTATATACCAGAGGTTTGAAGCCCCGAAACCGCTGGAGAAACTCTCGTAGCGTATGTAGCCTATATCCTTTTTCTCCCCTATCGTGTTGTAATACATCCCTCCGGCAATCCTGTAATCGCTGCCGAGGTAACGCGGGCTGTAAATGAGTGAGGAATTGTAGTTCGTGGGGTATGAAGTGTACCATGTGGGGCATGACGACACATCGAAGGGGGCATACAGATTGACGTGCCCGTCGTCAAGCGTATTAATCATGTCTGCCATGAGGTCAAACAGGTCGTACACGGTGTAGACATTGCTTAGTCGGGGGTAATATTCGCGATAGACCGAATCCCAGTCTATGCCCTTCGTCCCGAAATAGCAGTACCGCTCGTCGAGTATTTTCCATAAGGCATCGAAATTCTCTGTCGGCGACGAACTGAACTCTTTCTCGGCAAGTCCCTCTTGGCATCCGTACAGCACACATACCATAACCGTTGCTGTGACGGCCCGTACAATTATGTTTTTCATCTTCCTCTCTCCCAATTTACAGTTATATATCATGCGGATTGACGGCCATTGCCGTTCCTGTCTGCATCCGCTTCGGTTTTTAGGTGTCTATACTTGCTGAAATGCACACTGTAATTTTAATGACCATTGCCAGTGGTTATATTTTTGTGTGCATAACATATTGATATACATAAGGTTTAGCTATTCACTCCTTATCTTTTAGCTATCTCCCCGCCATCCTCTCCTAAGGAATTCGACACTCTTCCTCCTATTTCGTTCAAAAAGTAAAGAAACACGCACCCCATCTCCCTGATGCTTGTTTTGCCCATCGGGTCTTTCCCGTGCGGACATACATTCTTATGCTGTCGGCATTATAACAGCACTGGTGTCCGTTTCAGTGCCTTGCGTCCGCACAGCATCTGCAAGTCTACAACTGTGCCTATTTCGCCGAATATGTTGTGGCAGTAGAAATGCAGGCCGTTGCCGTGCCACCAGTTGTTTTCGTGAACGAATCCGGCACGGAGCGTGAAGCCGCTGAAAATCAGGTCTACCTTGAAATGCCCGTCCACTCCCGTACGGTTATGGAATGAGGAAAACTTCACGACATCCGGCAGCGACTCTTTCATGTGTTCGTATATCTCGAAATACGACTGCCCCCATTCGGGAATGAACATACAGCCGATGAGTGGGGTAGTCAGGTCATATTGCAGGCTGATGGTTAGCGGTTTGAGGGGTATGTCGTAGCGCGCCTTGCCTGCGGCGAGGAGAGTCAGGGCGATGTCGCCTGAGCCGGGGTTGTTGACATTGCGGCTTTGGTATTTCACTCCTCCCGAAGCCTCTAATGCGCCTCCCGCCTGAAACGTGAGGTTCTTGACAGGCCGCCAATGGTAATAAGAGCCGAACCCGATTTCTAAGCCGACGTACATGATTGCGGCTGACATGCTGGCGTTTATAGTGTTGGCATATTGCAGTGTCTCATAGACGCTCCAAGACACCCTGTAGTCCGTCTTCGGGTAATACATCGCGTGTGTGGCCGCCAACGCGTAGCCCATGCCCGTATATTGTTGAGGCGACAGATATTGGTCGAAAATCTTTGTCTGCCCTATACGGAATGCCCACGTGTTGTTAAGCACGAGGGCGGAGTCGCACCGCTGTCCATATGCTGCGGCGGATATGGCGATGGCTGTTATCAGTGTCGCTATGAGTCTCATGTTTATATTGTTGTCTATTCTGACAGCTCTGGCCGTACTGCGGCATCTTCGCTGTCCGGCCCTATTTTTCTGGCAGCTCTATGACGTTGAGGTTTGCGTCTAGCCCTGCTATCTTATCTTTCCGTTCCAGCCGTGGCGATGACAGGCATAGCGTGGAGTCTGTCCCCGGGTAATCTATGCCGGCCATGTCAATAAGCGTGTTGAACACAGTCATGGTGCTTGTTCTGCAACTGCTGTTGGCCTTGAGCTGCTCTATATGTTCGGGATACAGTTCGCCGTAAGAATCTGAATACCAGATGAACATCGGCACGTGATACTCGTATATGCTGCCCGCGTATGTCGCGTGGAGAAAGAGCATCCTCTCGTCGTCTAACAGGTTTTCGCCGTGGTCGCTGACGTACATCATTATGCACGGAATGTGCTGCTGTTCAAGATATTCTATAAGGGTATGCAGGAAATAGTCTGTGTACAGTATAGAGTTGTCGTATGAGTTGGTGAGTATTGTGCGGACGGAGTTCAGCAGCGGATGGTCTTTCCGCAGGCTGTGGTTTTGCAGCATGGTTCTGATTGAGTCAAGAGCCTGTGACAGTTCTGTCTCGTTGTCCGAGTCTGGCCGGTAGATGGAGAAGTCGTCCGGGTAGCGGCAGCTGTATTTGAAATGAGAGCCTAATGTGTGGATGAACATGAACTTTTTTCCGTGTCCCGTTTCGCTTATCATTGGCATGATGTAGTTCATCATTTCCATGTCCATACAGCCGTCAATCGCGTGTTCTGCCTGATTTCTCAGTCCTCTGCGTTTCCCGTTGTCTGTCTCGCCGTCGTACTCCTGCATATACTTTGTGTAGTCGCACCGCCCGGATATGTTCATCAGTATGCGGTTGCCGAAACTTTGGTTGGCTATCCACGATGTATGGAATCCGGCGGCGCGGAATACCTCTATCAGGTTCTCTTCCGGCTTCATCTGTCTGGCGTTCTCCGGTGTTGCCCTGTTGAGTATCAGCGGCACGGAGACTGTGGTGAGGTTTGCCACGGAGTATATGCTGTCGAAGTTTATCAGGTTGCTCTGTGATGATAGTAGCGGGGTAGTCTCCCTGCCGTATCCGTTGATTGAGAAATTGCCGAAACGGGCTGTCTCTCCCTGTACGAGTACTACCGTTATCGGGCTATCCCGATGTGTGCGGCAATCTGCCGTTGCGGTCTGCCGTGTGGCGGTATCATACTCCTCTGTCTTGCTTTTCAGCCGTGCTATGTCGCATATTTTAGAGATATGGTTGTATGGGAACACCCTCTTGATTTCGCTTATAATTTCATGTTTCAGTCTCCTCTCCTGTATAGGTATATTGCCTTCATAGTTTTCTTGTGTGGATGGTTTGCCGACTATGATAAGTATCATCCCGGCTATTGATAATGTGGCTGATATATAGCGCGTTTGGGACTTTATGATGTGTATGTTCGGCAGGCAGATGAAACATACTGCAAGGTAGGTGAGCCATAGGATTAGGGCGATGAGTACTATTGGCCATGCAGAGAAGAACAGTTCGAACGCCTCGCCCGGTTCAGCTATGATGATTGTATAGGCGAACAGCAGTGATGTGGTCGCCTTGTTGATTATCAGGTGCGTACACTCGATGAGACCGAACAGGATCGTGACTGAATGGAAAGCGAAGAAACCCCTGAGCCTGAAAAAAGCGGACGGCATAAAGAACCAGCAGAGGCTGCATACGACATATATGAGATGTGCGCGCAGACCAGTCACATCCGTGGCCAGGAACATGGCCAAGATATTGGGCGTAAGTATGATAATTGAGAATATCATACTTGTCCAGTACGTCCCTGTTGTAATTTTATCGTTTGTCCGCATCGTGTGGTCTGTCTTTCGAGAGCCAGGTATTCCGCATCTGTTTTGCGGTTAGTTTATTACCAGTATTTTAGTCATGGCGTGTTTTTTGCCGTTGTCGCTGATGCACATGGCGATGTACACTCCAGTCGCCACGCGCTGTCCGTCAGGCCGTGTGCCGTCCCATGTGGCCACACCGCCGTTTGACACCGTTTCGTAGACTACACTGCCGCTTACGTCGGTGATTCTGACCCGCGTGTCTTTCATGAGGCCTGTTATTGTAATAAGCCCGTGATAGTCTTCCCTGACGGGATTCGGATAGGCATGTACATCACTGAAATCCTCACCTCCCTCCGATGCGTCGGACTGATACGAGATTATACCGTTCCCTGTTCCGAAAAACACTTCGCCCGTGATGTCGTTGATGTCAAGGCATATTATGTTGTCGGACAGCAGCGGGCTGTTGTCTGTCGTGAAATGTTCGAGGGTTGTCTCCCCGTCGGGCGACATGAGAAAAACCCCGGCGGTCTCTGTACCTATCCATTTGCGGTTGCCTCCGTCTACGGATATCGCATTAACCTGTGTGTTGTCCAGCAGGAAATCAGCCGCGTTGGTACCGTCGTTACGCGGTATCTTGACCCTTGTTATGGTGAAGTCGTCATCGAACACCCCATAGCCGCTTCCCAAAAGTATAGGCCCGGAGTCTGTACCTATCCATATTGTACCGTCATTGTCCTGTGCTATGCATCTGAGGACAGATGGCTTGAAAGGATTGCCGTCCTGGTCTATGAATGACGAGAACATACGGGTACGGTCATCTGATTCGTCGTATTTTGTGCCGTTGTCATCAATCACGAACAGCGATGTAGTGCCGCTGCCCGATATTACAGGGGTAATTATATATTTTATGTATGGATTATGCTTATCTATGAGTATGTCCTGTATGGCGTTCATGTTTGACAGGCTGGCATATTGCAGTCCCTTTACCACCCCGTCTTTCAGATATTTGACTACAGACGGTGTCCCCATGTTGAGAAACCATAGATTACCCTCTTCGTCATACGTCTGCCCGTCAATCCGCTGGTATCTGGCAAACTGATCAGCTGTCCCTTTGGGATAGATGGACTCTACGCCGCTGTTGCCTGCGTTATAGACGCGCAACGGCATATCGTCCTGAAATTCGAACAGTCCGAATCCATACGAGGCTGCGAAGAAATGCCGCTTGTCTTCCGGGGTGGCTATGATGTCCACAAAATCCAGTGCTTCTGAGCCGGTTGTGGCCACTATCGTGCTGTAATCTATGTTAAGCCATGTGTCGTTGCTGTCAAATATCATGGCGTATGCCGGACGGGAATATTGCGAGGCCCATCGGCCTCCCGGTACCACATACATACGGTCGTGGTAGTTCTTGATGCGCCACGCGTAATTGACTGCCGGCCCTGATGGCTTGAACGGCGCATACGCCTGACTGGCCATGTCGTAGCGCATGATACCTCTCGTGTCGGAGAACCAGATTGTCTTGCGGAAACTGTCGTACGCGGTTTTCATGGGGCTGAATCCGTGGACTGTCACCTTCTCTCCGTCAATGGTTGCCGTGATGTAACCCGATGTGTCTATTGTCCACAGTATGCCGTCATTGTCATTGACGTACGCTATCCCTTTTTCACCGTCGCTCCACTCATTGTCCGATATGCTGTATTTGAGAAGATTATGCTCAGTGTCTGTCACATATATCATGCCCCCGTGTATCGCCATACTTACGGTCTGCGCTGTGGTCGGCACAGACATCCGTTCCCAGTTCTGGTAGTTGAGTAGATTAACTCCGGTTAATGGCGCGTGGTATATCAGGCTGCCGCTTAGTGCATATATGCGGTCTTCGTGGACTCTTACTGCGTTGACTGATATGAACGAGCCGTTGTCGCCTATGATGTATGTGTCTTTCACCTCGCACTTGTTCATGTCTAATGCCACGATGCCGAAACCGCATCCGACATACGCTGTCTCTCGGTTGAAACATATATCGTTGATGCTCTTGTCCGCATTGATGCTGTTGCTGCTGTATATGTCCGGAATGTTTATTATTTCATTGTCGTCAGTGATGAGATCAATGTTGGAGTTGCTGTATGCCACAACAAGTACCCCGTTGCCGTTCGAGTAGTTTATATAGCTGACATTGTTGTCATTGAGTCCGTATATCTTGGAGTATATCTCCACATTGTCATCGTGTTTTCCTACGGAGAACATAGCCCCGTCCTGACTGATGCCATACACTTTGTCAGGTGTCTGTGCTATATTGACTATGTTATTGTATGCCAAGTGAGTACGCCAGCTGCCCATAGGAATTTTAGCCGATAGCGCGGGAGCTGTCAGTATGAGCAGCAGTAATATGATATGTACGGGTCTTATTTTCATTTCTCTATCTTGTATGTTCGAGCAGGAATGTCCTCAGTTTCGCAAGGGCACGCGAGCGGTGGCTTATCTTGTTTTTCTCCTCCGCACTCAGTTCGGCGAATGTCTCCTCATAACCGTCAGGAATGAACACAGAGTCGTAGCCGAATCCGTGTTCGCCTCTGGGCTCTGTGGTGATACGTCCTGTCACAGAGCCCTCGAAGAAATATGTCTTCTCATCGTATATGACAGAAATGACTGTACGGAACTGTGCAGTGCGGTCTGTTATCCCTTTCATTTCATGCAGCAATTTCCTGATGTTGTTTTTAGGGTTCGATGGTTCACCGGCATACCGTGCGGAAAACACTCCCGGATCTCCGTGCAACGCTGTGACTTCCAGTCCTGTGTCATCGGCGAAACAATTCTGTTTCAGTATGTTGTGTATATATTTGGCCTTTTGTAGTGCGTTAGCTTGGAGCGTAAGACCGTTTTCCGGGATTTCTTCGTTGAAATTCAGGTCAGAAAGCGTCTTTATCTCAATAAGGTCGCCGATTATAGCTTTTATCTCCTCGCTTTTATGTTCATTGTGAGTGGCGAGTACCAATGTCTTTTTTGTCATAGTCTATCCTTGATTGTATATGTCAGTTGTAGTTTTGTTGCCCAATCGGCGTTTTTCCCGTTTCGTGCCTGTATGGTAAAACTGCGCTGTGCAGCAAGAACGGCAGTGAGAACAGAAAATACGAAATGTCCATACTTGATTCCATAAGCGCACCTCTGAGGGAGTAATGTGCAGCACGGTCAACAAAGTTTATGCCGATGATTACGAAGAGGTATGTGCCTATATAGAATATCAGTGACTTGTGGTTTTTCGGCAGGAATCCTGTCAATATCATAAGGGCTACGAATGCTGCTAGTTCCGCATTATTTGTAACCCCGCTCTGCACGGTGAATGGGTTAATCTCCAAGAATTGAGACGGATATGCGATGATTAGCGGCAGGAATGTCACCACGTATGATGCGATGCATATTCCCGTCCATGCCAAGAGACGTTTAAACGGGATGTGCTGCCTAAGCATATAAATGCCCCAAATCACATAAATTAGTGCTAATGTCGTCCGTGTCGATGCGAGAGCACCACCGATTATAGCTGTTATGATAAACTGCGTTTTTGAGAACGTCTCGAATCTGCGCAGGTACAGCATGAACAGATAGAAAAGTGCGCTGTTGTAGATGATGGTGCTGCGCGTGAGCGTTTCCCACAGTATGGCTGGGGATGAAATTATCAACATCGTGGCGAACAGCAGACTGTTTCCTTGCTTTTGTGGTGCGCGGTATATGGCAATGAGCATGGCTGCTATGGAGAGCAGTGTAGCGTAGCCTATCTCGCCTATGCAGTGAAACGGCAGGCACAGTATATGATAGACAGGCATTGCACCTATATGGTTGCCGTTATGAGCGACAGCCGAGTACGGGTATTCTCCTCGGGCGACCGAACGCCAGAATAGGTCTATGATTTCCCATCTGTCGACATTCAAACTGTGCTTGTCGACCTGTGTCAGCATGAGGACGGACAGTACCGCATATACCAGTGCCAGCACAACGGCCGCTGTGTCCGCATATCTGTACGGTTTGCTGCGCATATAGCATATCCTGAATATAATGAGCAACCCAATGTAGGCCACTGCCGAGATGGCGGTAATGTGAGCGGAAAGCCTCGATGCGTATTTTATCAGGAAAAGCATATTTATCCCGATAAACAGCACAAAAGCGCATAGGGAGTGTGTGTCCCCGTTCCGCTGCATTACGTCTGAGTCAGTTCCTCTCATCTCTGGATATGTTTATCGCTGTGATGCCTTCCTATATGTAAGATTTCTCTTCCCGGCGGGTGTGAATTCACTTTGTCTTGTATGAGCAGTTCGCCTTGCCTTTTTGTATCTTTTGCAACTTACCGCTCAGCATTTGCCGCCGTATGGGCGACACGCGGTCTGTGAACACGTGTCCTTCGAGATGGTCATATTCGTGCTGTACTATGCGTGCGAAAAAGCCGTCGAATGTGTCGGTATGTTCTTCCCAGTTGCGGTCGAAATAGTTGATTGTAACGGTCTTGGGGCGTATCACCCTCTCATGTATTCCCGGGACGCTCAGGCAGCCCTCTTCATAGGCCACGGTCTCTTCCGATACTCCGATTATTTTAGGGTTGATGAAGGCTTTCTTCGCGCAGTCTATATCCGGGAAATCCTCTTTCATTGGTGTCGCGTCGATGACGAACAGCCGTATGGGCAGACCTACCTGCGGCGCGGCGAGCCCCACCCCGTCCGACTGGTACATGGTCTGAAACATATTGTCTATCAGTGCGTCAAGTTCCGGATAGTCATTGCCGATGTCCTCTGTCGGTTTGCGCAGCACCGGCTGTCCGTATAGGTAAATAGGCAGTATCATGATTGTCCTGTATTGTAATTATAGTACGTTTAAAACTTGTTCTTTAATCTGTTCCAGTTCGTCTTTCATCTTGACGACTATGATTTGCATTTCGCTGTGGTTTGACTTCGAGCCGAGCGTGTTTATCTCGCGCCCCATCTCCTGCGCTATGAAACCGAGTTTCTTGCCCGGCGCGTGTTCTGTCTCCATAGTCTCCATGAAGTATTTCATGTGGTTGCGCAGGCGCACTTTCTCCTCGTTCACGTCGAGCTTCTCGATGTAGTATATCATCTCTTGTTCGAGGCGGTTGCGGTCCATCGCTATACGGTCCTCAATGGCTTTCAGGTTCTCTTCCAGACGGGTGCGTATCTTTGCTACGCGCTCTCCCTCATACTGTTCCACCTCTTCGAGGAGTGACGCTATCTTGCCGATTTTCTCGGTGAACATACGTTGCAGTGCCGCGCCCTCCTGCTGGCGGAATGCCTTGATCTGGCAGAACGCGTCGCCAATCAGGCGGCGTATGACGTTCATTTCTTCCTCTTCGAGTACCGTCATTTCTGTTTTCATCGCGTCCGGCATACGCAGCACTATTTCGAGGGCATTGTCCGGCATGGGGAGACCTGCGTCGGCCGCCGTCTTTTTCAACTGTCCGATATAGTTGTTCACTATGGCCGTGTTGATTTGCGTTGCGCTCTGAGAGCCGGAGTCTTCTACATAGAGAGAGAAATCTATTTTGCCGCGTTCAAGGGCGGACGCTATGGAGTTGCGTATCTCTATGTCCATCTCGCGGTATATGGGAGCTATCCGTGTGGAGATGTCCGCCTGCTTGCTGTTCAGCGATTTGATTTCTACCACTATCTTCTTGTTGCCGTATTCACAGGAGGCTTTCCCGTAGCCTGTCATTGATTGTATCATTCTGCTTCTGTTTTTATGGTCATGCTTCCGGCATGATACCTGTTTTTTGAGTTTACGAAATTACAAAAAATCCGCATACAAGCCAACAGTCCCGTGTCAAGATATGTCGAACTTGCCCGGATGTGTTTGCCGGGGCGTGTCCTGTCCTATGGCGCGGCGTATAGGGCAGTGAATGTGGGGAGGCATGGTATGAAGCAAAAACAGTCGGCGTTATTCTTGGTATGTAACCCATTTTCCGTTAACTTCGCGGAATGATATTCTGTGCGGTGTGCCTGTTCGCTGCCGCAATGAAAATCGGGGCGTTCCAGCGAGTTCTGAAATCGCCCCGACACATTACGCTTAACCCTTTTACCAGAAAACGGTACTCGAAATGTACCTCAATGAAAAAGATTGTTTCCTTGTCTCCAAAGATAGATATTGCAACCGTATCTTGCAATAGACGGAGACTATAACGCTATAAACCAAATCTATAATGTCATGACAGTCCAGCAGATACAGTACCTCGTGGCTCTCAACCGTCACCGGCATTTCTCCAATGCTGCGGAGGAGTGCGGTGTGTCACAGCCCACACTCAGCGCGATGATTCAGAAGCTCGAAGATGAGCTTGACGTGAAGATATTCGACCGCAGCAAGCACCCGATAGAGCCTACGCCAATCGGCGAAAAGATAATCCGTCAGGCGGAACGCACGCTCAACGAGATGAACCGTATCGCCGAGATTGTGACCGACGAGACCTCGTCGCTCAACGGTTCTCTGAAACTCGGCATCATACCCACTATCGCACCCTACATAGTGCCGCGCTTCATCGGCCTGTTCACGAGAAAGAACCCTACGGTCACGCTCACAATTAACGAGATGACCACGGCCAACATCATCAAGAACCTTGAGCAGGGCAACCTCGACATGGCTATCCTCGCCACGCCGCTCGAACATCCCTCCATATTGGAGATACCGCTCTATTATGAGCATTTTGTGGCATATATAGGTGAGGACAATCCCTTGTTGGACAACGATATATTCCCTGCTGACCCGCCGGAGGAGGGTATGTGGGTGCTTCAGGAGGGGCATTGCCTGCGAAATCAGGTGGCGAACTACTGCCACATGAAGAACAACGCCAACCATATCTATGAGGCGGGTGCGATAGACACCCTTGTGCGTATTGTGGACTGCAACGGCGGCTTTACCCTGATACCGGAGCTCCACGTGCAGTTCCTCAGCGAAAGCCAGCGCAGCCGCACGCGCACTCTCGCCAACCCTCCCGCCGTCCGCGAAGTGTCGATAGTGGTGCGCGAGGACTATGTAAAGGAGCGTATGCTGAATGCCGTGGCCGACGTGATAAAGATGATTGTGCCGTCAGAACTTATAGACGAGCGCATGAAGCGGTTCGCCATAAGGCTGAAATGACGGCGGCCAGCCGGTGCGGCGTGTCCGGGTGACGGGGTGCGGTTTGCCCTGTGTCACTCGGATTTCACACATTCGGGGAAATCCGGGCTTTTCCAGATGCGTGTAGTGCCGTTGTCGTCGTAGATGATGTAGCCTTTGATGTCGCTGTACCGTTCGCAGAGGGCTTTGGCCGAGTCTGCGCCCATCACCATGCAGGCTGTGGCGTATGCGTCGGCCGTCATGCAGTCGTCCGCTATGATGGTCGCGCTCAGTATGGATTTCCTTTCGGGATAGCCTGTGGCGGGGTTTATGGTGTGGGAGAATTTCTTCCCTCCGTCCTCGTAGAAATTGCGGTAGTTGCCCGATGTGGCCATGCCTCCGTGCGTCATAAGCACTATGTCCTGCAACTCATTGCTCATGCAGAGCGAGTCCTCCACGGGCTTGTTGATTCCGATGCGCCATGCGCCGCCTTCCGGGTTCACGCCGCTGACGGCCACTTCGCCGCCTATCTCCACACAATACGATGTGCAGCCGTGCGCCCTGAGAGTGTCGGCCACCACATCGCACGCGAACCCTTTGGCTATCGCGCTTGCGTCTATCTTCATCTCTGGGTAGCGTTTCTCCACGCGCCCGTCGCTCACCGTTATCATCTCATACCCCACATACCGCCTCACGCTGTCTACCTCATGCTCCGTCACGTCAGAACGTTCCTCTATGCCGAACCCCCAAAGGTTGACGAGCGGGGCGACGGTCATGTCGAACGCGCCTCCTGTCGTGCGGCTTACCTCCACGCCGCGCTGCCACACTCTCATGAACAGTTCATCGGCTCTTACCGATGTGTCGTTCGCGTTGATTCGGTACAGCAGGCTCTCCCTGTTGAACATCGACAGCGAGCGGTCCACTGCCGCCAATGCGCGGTCTATGTTTTCCGACATCGTATCCATTTCGGGCGATGCGTATGTTATATGGTATGTCGTGCCGAAGACAAAGCCTTCGTATCTGATGTAGTCCGGCCTCTTTTCTTTGCCTGACGGCTGTTTCGCAAGGAAGAACACAGCGACTGCAAGAAGCACGAGCGCAAATATGGTGCGGCGTGAAAGTCTTTTCATAACGGTATATTAGTCTGCTGCAAAGTTACTCCAAAATGCCCGAACTGGAAATATGGGGATGATATTTCCGACCTCGGTCTGCCGCCGCTCTATTGTCTCAACTCAGTTGTAGTGCTAATCAAAGTTAAAAACACGTACTCTCATCTAAGCCTCTCCTTATCCGTAAGCTAAGGGGAGGGTAGCCGCAAGGTGGCTGGAGAGTACGTGTTTTTAACCTATTTTTGTAGAATGCGTATGGTGTCGGAAGAGAGAGAGGCTATGTCGCGAGAAAGTGCAAAAAAATGCCTGCCCGGTTTGTCTGTATGGGAAAAATATGCTTATCTTTGCAGTACTGTATTTGAAGGATATCACAATAAGGATTATTCCGTTGTGAAAACATTAAGGGGAGGACGCAAGTCTTGCCCTTTTCTTTTTGCCGTCCGTGGTAAAAGCGTTACCTTTGCGGCCGTTTTTAGGTATAGGAAAGATGATAAGACAATGTGCCATACTCTTCGGCTGTCTGGCGGTCGGTGAGTTAGTCGTATGGCTCACGGGCATCACTGTCCCGTCGAGCATCATTGGTATGCTGCTGCTCACCCTGCTGCTGAAAGTCAGGCTTATAAAGTTGGAATGGGTGAAAGGCATGGCCGATTTCCTCGTTGCCAATCTCGGCTTCTTCTTTGTGCCGCCCGGCGTCGCTCTCATGCTCCACTTCGGCATCATACGCGGCGAGCTGTGGCAAATCGTCGTGGCCGCGCTATTAAGCACAGTACTTGTGCTCATCGCCACAGGCTGGGTCTATCAGATAACCGATAAAATCATCTCGAAATGGCGTTCCTGAATAACCCGTTCTTCCTGCTTGCGCTCACTTTCGTGCTCTTCTTCTTTTCGCGGCTCTTGCAGAAAAAGACGGGCGTGATGCTGCTCAACCCCATACTCATCACCATCACCTTGCTCATCATCTTTCTGGAAATCTGCGGGATAGATTACTCCACATACCAGCAGGCGGGACAATACATAGAATTCTGGCTTAAGCCGGCGATAGTCGCCCTCGGCATACCGTTATACCTTCAGCTGGAGTCAATCAAGAGGCAGTTGTTGCCCATAATGCTGTCGCAACTGGCGGGGTGCGTGGTCGGAGTAGTCTCCGTTGTGCTGATAGCCAAGGCAATGGGGGCTTCACAACCCATCATTCTCTCGCTTGCCGCCAAGTCGGTCACAACGCCCATCGCCATGGAGGTTACGAAGGCGATAGGGGGCATTCCCTCGCTCACGGCGGCCGTCGTGGTCTGCGTTGGCCTTTTCGGCGGCATCATCGGGGTCAAGGTGATGCGCCTCTTCCGCATCAGCCGCCCGCAGTCGCAGGGACTCTCGCTCGGTGCTGCATCTCATGCCGTCGGCACTGACACAGCGATGAAAATCAGCGAAGTACACGGCGCATACGCCAGCCTCGGCCTTATTATCAACGGTCTCTTCACATCGCTGCTCACCCCGTTCGTGCTTCACTGGTGCGGCATCGTATGACCTGACTGTCAGCATGATGAAGAAATAATCCGCATTTTATTTTGCAGTCTGCATAATTTGTCAGAACTTTGCACCCGGTTCTCGGACACAGGTCCGGAGCCGGAAGATCAATTTTTTTACTGAAGTATATGGTGTCCCGCGTCCTTTCCTGGACGTGTGGATGAAAAGGGAATCAGGTGAGACTCCTGAACAGACCCGCTGCTGTATGCGTTTTGGGCGTCAGTGCCGTCAGGCCGATGCCCCGGTTGCAGAAAAACCTTTGCCACTGACTGTTATCAGATACGGTCGGGAAGGCTCTGCAAGCCGCGCGAAGTCAGAAGACCTGCCATATATGTTTTTCTGAAGCTTTCGTGGGATGGAGCGGACGAGATTTCATGGTCTGCGGTGCTGTCATGCACCGGCAGATGTGGTTTCCCGGTTTATTGTTTCGCGTGATACGCTGCCACAGGTATGGCAGTCTGCACGGTATGTCATGTCCGTATAGTGCAGTCACGGCAGACGGCTGTTTTCCTGTCCATGCGTGGAGCTTCATATTTAACGAGTTTTGATATGAAGTTTGTTCACACACTTTTCATTGCCGCGTTTCTCTTGCCTTCTGTGCCGTCGGTGGCGCAGGAGACGGCATTGCCTGATTCCATAGAGGAGATGATGGACAGCATCTACCGCCTCGATGATGTGACTGTCACGTCCTCTCGCCTGAACAAGGAGATTATCCCGCCGCAGCGTCTTGAAGGGAAGGAGCTTGAGCGGCTCAACAGCCTCTCGGTGGCCGATGCGATAAGGTTCTTTTCCGGCGTACAGATAAAGGACTACGGCGGCGTGGGCGGCATCAAGACGGTGAACATACGCAGCATGGGCAGTGAGCAGATGGGCGTGTACTACAACGGCATTCAGCTCGGCAATGCGCAGAACGGGCAGGTGGACCTCGGCAAGTTCTCACTTGAGAGCATTGACGAGATTGCTCTGTACAACGGTCAGAAGAGCGACATATTCCAGAGCGCGAGGGAGTTCGGCTCTGCCGGAAGCATCTATCTGAACAGCCGCCGCCCCAAGTTCGGGAAAGGGAAGAATATGCATCTGCGTGCGGCGATGAAGGCGGGTTCGTTCTATCTGATTAACCCGTCGGTACTGATGGAGTACAAGGTTAATGACGAACTCAGCCTCTCCATGAACGCCGAGATGGTCTCCTCGGATGGACGCTATAAATTCCGCTACCGCCGTGTAACGCCGTCGGGCGAACTGGCCTATGACACCACTGCCATACGCGAGAACGGCGATGTGAACGCCGTGCGGGTAGAGACCGGCCTGCAGCACTATTATTCGAATACAGGCTTCTGGAAACTGCACGCCTATTACTACAACTCGGAGCGCGGTGTGCCCGGCGCGATAGTGAACAATGTGTGGCGGCGCGGCGAAAGGCTCTGGGACAGGAATATGTTCGTACAGGCGTCGTTTCAGGACGAGTTTTTCAGAAACTGGTCGCTGCGGGTGAACGCCAAGTACGCATACGACTATACGCGCTATGTGAACAACGACGACAAGCTCATCCATGTGGACAATATCTACAAGCAGCGCGAAGCGTATCTTTCCGTGGCCAGCAAATATTCGATATTCTCGTGGTGGGACGTTTCCCTTGCCTACGATTTCCAGTGGAACGGGCTTGAAGAGTATATGGATGTGAGCCGCACGTCGCACTGGCTCGCGGCGGCCACGGCCATGAACCTCTATGACCATGTTAAATTGCAGGCGTCTGTACTCGGTACATTCATCAATGAGGAGGCGCGGGAGAGAGACGATGTGCCGGACAAGTACAAGGTCACGCCGGGCTTCTTCGCCTCGTACCGGCCGTGGAAGGAGATAGGCTTGACGTTCAACGCTTTCTACAAGCAGGCTTACCGCTACCCGACATTCAACGACCTCTATTATACCGACATGGGCAATGCCTATCTGCGTCCGGAGCTGGCCGTGCAGCACGATGTCGGGGCAGAGTATGGCATAGACCGTGCCGCAGGCGTGTTCCGCTCGTTCAATATAAAGGCGGACTGCTACTATAACCGCGTCAAGGACAAGATTATAGCCTATCCGAAAGGACAGCAGTTCCGGTGGACTATGCTCAACCTCGGCCTTGTCAAGATTAACGGCGTGGATGTTTCGGCGCAGCTCTCCCTTGCGTTCGGGCGTGACTGGATGCTCACTGGCAAGGTGCAGTACACATATCAGACCGCCATTGACGTGACCGACCCGTCCGATACATATTATGGTGACCAGATACCCTACATACCGTGGCACAGCGGTTCGGCCATAGCCATGCTCTCGTGGCGCAACTACGCACTGAATTACAGCTTCATATATGTAGGCGAACGCTACAATCAGCAGGAGAACATACTCTATAACTACACGCAGCCGTGGTACACCCACGACCTCTCCGTCTCCGGGGCGTGGCGGCTGAAGGAAGTGACCCTGAAAGCCACGGCGGAGATAAACAACCTGCTTTCGCAGGACTATGACGTGATACTCAATTACCCGATGCCGAAACGCAACTACCGCTTTTCGCTGGTGGTGGAATACTGATACTTATGAGAGTCCTGAGATATATAGCCTTTGCCTTTGCGGCTGTTGTCCTTGCCTGCGCCTGCCGCGAGGATGAGATAGTAGTGCCGACTGAGTATGAGCTGCTGCCCATCCCTGTACGTGACGAGGCGGACTTCGCCCCCGATGAGCCGATAGGTATGTACCTCCTCAACGAGGGCAACATGGGCAGCAACAAGGCATCGATAGACTATGTGGATTTCGTGAACGGATATTATGTGCGGAGCATATACACTGAGCGTAACCCCAACGTAATAAAGGAACTGGGCGATGTCGGCAACGACATACAGGTCTATGGCAGCCGCCTCTATGCGGTGATAAACTGCTCTCACAAGGTGGAGGTGATGGACGTGCGCACCTGTCGCCGTATCGGGCAGGTGGACATACCGAACTGCCGATACATCCGCTTCTCCCGTGACAAGGCATACGTGTCGTCCTATGTGGGGCCGGTCTCGATTGACCCCGATGCGCAGCTCGGCGCGGTGTTCGAGGTCGATACGGCGACTCTGGCGGTCACGCGTGAGGTGACGGTTGGTTATCAGCCCGATGAGCTTGAGATGCTTGGCGAGTATATCTATGTCGCCAACTCAGGCGGTTATCGTGTACCGGACTATGACTATACGGTCTCTGTCGTTGAGCGCGAGGGTATGAAGCAGGTGGAGAAGATACCCGTGGGGCTAAACCTCCATCGTATAAGGAAAGACCGCTACAACCGCCTGTGGGTCACATCGCGCGGCGACTATGCGGGCGTGCCGTCTCGGCTGCACATATTTGAACGCAAGAACAGCATATCGAAGGACATGGTCGTGACCGACACTCTCGAAATCCCTTGTTCTGAGTTCGTCATCTCCGGCGACTCGCTCTACTTCTACTGTGTCTCGTGGGACAGTCAGGCTGAGGAGAATGCCGTGTCCTATGGCATAATAGATATAACGACTAAAAAGCTGGTGACCAACAGTTTTATTACTGACGGTACGCAGACGGACATAAAGATACCATACGGCATAGCGGTCAATCCTTATAACGGCGACATCTATGTGACCGATGCGAAGAACTACGTCTCGAGCGGCGTGCTGCACTGCTACGGGCGCGACGGGGTGAAGAAGTGGAGCGTGCGCACGGGCGACATCCCCGCCCACATGGCGTTCGTTTACAGGTGAACTGCGTACACATCCACAGTGGCCTTATGGTGGTTTGCCGCGTGATGGTTTGCTGGTCTAATGCTTTGATAACCAGAGTGTACGGTTGGCAGTCAGCTAACATTCAGCTATCCTGCGGCTATCCTCTCCTTAGGATGCGTTGCAAATAAAGCGGAATAGTACATAATCTGCAACCACTGCGGATGGGTACTGAGACAGATAAAACAATAGTATTATGAAGATAAATTTTAAGGTCTGGTTTTTGGTTGTGGCGGTGGCGTCTCTCCACGGCTGCCGTCCGGAGATACCTATGGTGAACCTCGGCATCGATGAGGTGTACGCTGTGGCGCGAATGAAGGCTCTCGTGTTGCACCCCGAGTTTGACGGCGAGGCTTACATCTGGAGTATGAAAGGCGTTGACGGCCAGGACTCTGTGGTCTCCACGGAGCGTGATTTCGTCTTCTGCTCCGCTGTTGAGGGCGATTTCCGTGTGAAACTGCGCATCGTTGACAGCGAAAACCCCGTGGAGCATGAGACATTCATTCGTGTCTGGGAAGAGGAGGTGGCGTACAGCCGCTACATAACGAAGGTA
>JADIMV010000002.1 GCA_017694515.1 Candidatus Aphodosoma intestinipullorum | reverse complement strand
ACACTGCCCCATCAGGGACGACAGCAAACTCCAAGGGTTATATCTCGACCCTCGTCTTGCGTTTCAGTTCGAAATCGCGTCCGAGGTACTTCTCGCGGACGATGGGGTTGCCCGCAAGGTCTTCAGGCGTTCCCTGAAAAAGAATACGCCCTTCAAAAAGCAGATAGGCACGGTCTGTGATTGACAGTGTCTCGTCCACATTGTGGTCTGTTATGAGAATACCTATATTGCGGTCTTTCAGATGCCACACTATGTCCTGAATATCCTGCACCGCTATCGGGTCTACGCCGGCAAACGGCTCATCGAGCATGATGAAACTCGGCTCAATGGCCAGGCATCGCGCTATCTCGCAGCGGCGGCGTTCGCCTCCGGAAAGACGGTCGCCTATGTTCTTACGCACATGTTGCAGGCGGAACTCCTCTATCAGGCTCTCCAGCTTCTCTTTCTGATAGCTTTTCGGGAACTTAGTCATCTCAAGCACCGCCTTAATGTTGTCTTCCACGGAAAGTTTCCTGAACACCGATGCCTCCTGCGCCAGATAGCCTATGCCCGCCTGAGCGCGACGGTAGACCGGATATTTGGTTATCTCGGTATCATTGAGGAATATGCGTCCCTTGTTCGGAGTGACAAGCCCCGTTGTCATATAGAATGTCGTGGTCTTCCCCGCCCCGTTAGGGCCAAGCAGACCGACTATCTCGCCCTGATGCACATTTATCGACACATCATTGACCACAGTGCGTTTGCCGTATGTCTTGAAAAGATGCTCCGTGCGGAGCACCATGTCACTGTTCTCCATATATCGTATGTCAAATGTTTTCCGGGTTGTGCCTGTATTTGAAGACGAGAGCGAAGACGACCGCCACCACGAGCGCGTAGCCTGCGAAGATGAACCACGATGTACTCCACCCCACCGCCTGTGCGGCCAAGTCGCCGTCGTGGGCATAGACAAAATGGTTTACAACTGCCTGTGCGCCGAGAGTGCCTACCGTTGCGCCGATGCCGTTCGTCATGAGCATGAACAGCCCCTGTGCCGACGAGCGTATATTGCCGTCAGTCTCCTTGTCCACAAAAAGTGCGCCCGATATGTTGAAAAAGTCGAACGCCACGCCGTAGACTATCATCGACAGGACAAAGAGCCACAGCCCGCCGCCCGGATTGCCGAGTCCGAAAAAGCCGAAGCGCAGCACCCACGCGAACATGGCTATCAGCATGACACTCTTTATGCCGAAACGTTTGAGGAAAAACGGTATGAGCAATATGCACAGCGTCTCGGAAACCTGCGACAGGGAGATTAGGGCATTGGCATTCCGCGCACCCCACGTACCGGCATACTCCGGTATGTTCTGGAAACTGGTAATAAACGGGTTGGCAAAGCCGTTGGTTATCTGGAGCGACACGCCGAGCAGCATCGAGAAGATGAAAAACAGAGCCATACGCCTCTCCTTGAAAAGCGTGAACGCCCGCAGGCCGAGAGCCTCCACGATGCCTTTCTTCCCGCCGTCGCCACGGTTCACCGCACACGCCGGGAGAGTGAAGGCATAGCCCGCAAGCAACAGGCCGAAAACTGCCGAGACAACAAACTGATACGGCGTAACTTGCAGCGATGTCAGCCCTTCGGCCGCCGTAAACGACAAGGTCAGCCCTCCGCCGGCATCGATACGCAGGAAATTGACCAGCAGCATAGCCACTATAAAACCGATAGTCCCGAACACGCGTATCGGCGGGAAATCTTTCTCCGTATCAAGCCCGTGCATACGCAATGCGGTGAATGCCACCGAATTGGAAAGTGCCAATGTCGGCATATAGAACGCCACACTGACAGCATAGAGGGCAAAGGCCGGTACGAAACTTATCGCCTCCCCGGCGGTCAGCGCGTAGGCCGCCATCCCCGCCATAAAGGCCGCCGCGAGGAAATGGCAGATGCCGAGCAGCTTCTGTGCCGGAATCCACCTGTCCGCCACGATGCCCATGATGGCAGGCATGAATATGGAGACTATGCCCTGCATGGCATAAAATATGCCTATATGGGCTTCAAGCCCGACAGAGACAAGGAAACTCCCCATCGATGTCAGATATGCTCCCCAGACGGCAAACTCCAGGAAGTTCATCACAATCAGTCTGAATTTCATAGTCAGTCTTATGTTTTTATGGTAAAACTTCTACGGCAACAAGTTATCAGCTCTCTATCCTCCGGCTCATTTCTCAGCACACTCGCCGCTGTCGGCATTTTCGGGCGGTGCAGCCCGCCGCCTGAGTTCATCCCTGTATTTAGAGGCGAGTTCGTAATCCTCGCGCTCAGCGGCCTTCGTCATGCGCCGCTGGAGCTCATCGTCTGATAGCGTATCGAGCGGGGCACTCTTGCCTCGCTTTGTCATATCGAGGAACGTCACCGCCCCGATAATCTCCTCCTCGACATATATCGGAGCTGATGTGCGCACGGCTATCGCTATCGCGTCCGATGTACGCGCGTCAATCACTATGCGCCTTTCGTCCTGATTGAAAACAAGATACGAATAAAACAACTGGAAATCTTTCCTGTAGATATGCACATACGAGAGCTTGGCGCGGCACTCGGCGGCGAGCGTTATGATAAGGTCGTGAGGCAACGGGCGCGTCATGCCAATATGTTCCATAGCGACTATTATGGACTGCGCCTCCGCCTTGCCTATCAGGACAGGCAGCAGACGCTTACCCTCCACCTCCTGCAACAGCATCATATAAACATCCGGCTGATTGGTCGCCTCCGATACAGCCTTCACCCTGACCTGAACTTTCGCCATAAATCCACGCTCTTTTTGTCAGCACGAAGTTACGTTTTTTTTCTGACATCTGAACCGCGACGGCACATAAAAAAGGAGGATTGCCCGAAAAACAATCCTCCCGTAACCTATGATGTAATGCACGATATCCTTCTCCGTCACTTCATGCAGTCCACGGCCCATTTCACCCACAGCGAACCCCACGCGAAACCTGCGCCGAACGACGAGAGTATCAGGTCGTCACCCTTCAGGAAATTGTGCTTGTTGTCCCAGATAAGGATAGGGATTGTGGCCGACGACGTATTGGCGCGCTTGTCGATGTTTATCAGCACACGGTCGGGGCTGATGCCCATACGGTTGCCCACAGCGTCTATGATGCGGAGATTGGCCTGATGCGGCAGGAAGTATATCTTCTTCGGATCGAGGCCGTGACGCTCCATCATCTCTATCGACACATCCGCCATCTTCGACACCGCCCATTTGAACACATTCTTGCCGTCCTGATATACGAAATGCTCACGCGCCGTGACAGTCTCGATTGAAGCAGGGCGCAACGAACCGCCCGCCTTCATGTGCAGGAACTCCTTCCCCACACCGTCCGAACGCAGTATCGCGTCCTGCAACCCGTTGCCGTCGGCGCACGGCTCAAGCAGCACAGCCGCCGCCCCGTCGCCGAAAAGCGGACACGTATTGCGGTCCGTATAGTCTATGATGGACGACATCTTCTCGCCGCTCACGACGAGCATCTTCTTGCAGAAACCGCTCTCGATATATAGCGATGCCGTCTTGAACGCATGGATAAAACCTGCGCAACCCACGTTCATGTCGAACGACAGCGCATTCTTGATGCCGCACGCATTGCTTATGATAGCCGCCGATGCCGGGAAAACCATATCCGGCGTAACCGTAGAGCATATAACCCCGTCTATCTCCCCCGGCTCTATGCCGTTCTTGTCCATAAGCGTCTTGACAGCCTTTATGGCCATATACGTCATCCCCTTGTCCTTGTCTTTCAGGATACGCCGCTCATGTATGCCCACACGGGAGACAATCCACTCGTCGCTCGTATCCACCATACGGCTAAGTTCTTCATTCGTAAGGATATAATCCGGCAAATATGCCTCAATGGCCGTTATCGCGGCCCTGATCTTTCTCTGTTCCATAATGTTTTTCAGTTATGCCCCTTGGTGTCGCCGCCCGGTGCGGCACACATGGGGGCTTTTCACAAAAAGGGGCGCAGAGCCTGTTCAGTTTGCACCCGCACCCGTCTCGGGAAACCCTGAAACGGAATGCAAAGATAAACAAATCTTCTGATTCGGCACTCCCTTCCCCCGCAAAAAGTGTGCCCCAACCCCCTCCTCTCCGCCCTCATATAGTAAAACAAAGTTAAAAACACGTACTCTCGAGCCAACTCCCGGCTACCCTCTCCCTATCCTCCCGCTATCCATCGCCCATACCCACGCCCCCCCCTCATCACTCATCTTCAAAAACGCCCCTGCCCCAATACGCATATCAATAAAAATCACTAACTTTGTTCCCATTCCCGACCGCCTCAGGGCGGGAGGGGACGGACATATATTGAAAGACGTTTCACAGCGTTCTTTGTCTCTTACACTCGAATTCTCGCAAAATTCACATGGATAGGGACTGAGCATCTGCGTGACACGTCCGTGCGGTGTATATATACATTGCCGCACACACTTGTTGTACCTATTCGTATGACAGGTGTTGTGGCTTCATATATACGCATTGCGTGGGCAGGTCGGGAAGAGCTTATCTTTATCCATGGGGCAATGCGAGAAGCCAGAGTGTGGGAGATAAGTGACAGGACTGGACTTGAATCCCACGCTTTTTTCGTATATGCCTTCTACCAAACATCAACCGCCGCCACTTGGGGACTTCAGACGGCACAACACATCAGACTATTATGGTTCAATTACATGACGATGTAAAGCGTACCCTCGAGTCATTCATGCGCGGGCGCGACTTTCACAGCTACGGCAATTCAGACCGTAAGACTGCAAATCAACGGCTGAGGCAAGACGTTATAGCCTGCCTTAGTACTACTGGAGAATGCAAACTTATTGATTCTCACGCTGTCATCTCACACTTTCTTGTTACACGAGAAAAGGATTCTGTAGAATTATATTTGATATTCTACCCAAAATCAACAAGTAAACCTAAGCATAATGATACAAGATACGATTTTTTATCTTGTATCAGTAAACTTGAAAAGGGATCTATGTCTGGCGGTATGGCAATGTTTATTACTGACATCACAGCCTTTCCCTTTAAAGACGGTGATACGTGTGACTATGAACATTTTTCGCTTACGAATGGACGTGAAGTAAAGGCGAATATGCCGCTTACTTGGAAAAAGGCAAAATCAAGGCAAAGAAAAAACCCTATTATCCTTAACCACTCATACACTTTCAATTGGTGTTTAAACAATGGTAAAACAATTGAAAGTGTTGACATACCAAAGACGAAAAACCCCTACTTCTTCTACCTCATGACCGAGGTAAACGCCCCCAAGTCTAACCCTCAAAACACGAAATGACTATGAAGACAAGACTATTTACAGCAATTCTGTTGCTCCTCGCCGTCACTGCCGCCAGCGCACAGCAGGACAACATAAAGTACAGCGGCACTTTCGGCGGAACTAAAGAAGGAAGTGATGTAATATTAAGGTCTGATACTTTAACATATACATTAACATATGACGGAACACTTACAATTTCAGGTAGAGGAGTCATGATGAATCATCATGATACATATCATGATGGCGGCTATCTTCGTAGTACAGGCAGATATCCATGGGAAAGTTATAGTTGGCATGATAATTGGATTAAGAGTTGGGAAGATGAAATACGAAAAGTTATTATTGACCCAAAGATATATTCTATTGGACGTGGTGCATTCAAAAATTGCAAGAACATTACCAGCATTAGCATACCTGGCGTATCAACCATCAGAGACAGCGCTTTTTACAATTGTTATAGCCTTACTGACATAGTTATACCTGAAGGATTAAGTGATATAGGCAATTATGTTTTCGCCGGTTGCAATAGTCTGACAGATATACCTGAGGGATTCAATTTAAATATTACATCAAGCGGAAGAGGTACATTCAGTGGCTGTGACGGACTGATAGAGGTGACGATTCCTGATTCTGTAACATCAATAGGAGAATATACATTCGCAGGATGTACTAACCTAACAAAGGTAGTTCTGCCTCAAAGCATCACCCAGATAGGAGATGGTGCATTTTATAATTGTAATAGCCTGTCAGAAATAAATATACCGGAAAAAGTATCTAAAATTAGCGAATCTATATTCGCACGGTGTACTAACCTGACAAAAATAGTTCTACCCCAAAGCATCACTCAGATAGGAAAGGCTGCATTTAAAGATTGTAGTAACCTGTCAGAAATAAATATACCGGAAAATGTATCTAGAATTAGCGAATCTACATTCGCAGGGTGTACTAACCTGACAAAAATAGTTCTACCTCAAAGCATCACTCGGATAGAAAAGAATGCATTTATTGATTGTAGCAACCTGTCAGAAATAAATATACCGGAAAAAGTATCTAAAATAGAAGTTGAAATATCTGGGTTGACAACGAGGAGTCCATTTCATAATTGCACATCATTAAAAATGATAATATGGGATGCTATACACTGTAAATACAACGGAAAATCAGCATTGTTCTCATTTGACAATGTACACTTTGGTGACAATGTAGAATATATACCAGAATATTTTAGTGAGGCTAATACTAAACTTACAGAATTGTCTCTGCCCAAAGAATTGAAGCATATAGGAAAATATGCTTTCACCGATTGTATCAATTTGTCCAGTCTAACCATTCCTGATAATGTGACATATATTGGTAATAGTGCATTTTCTAATTGTTATAGTCTGACAAATGTCACTTTTCCTCAAACGACAAATATGGATACAATCAATTATGGGACATTCTCTAACTGTCCACATATAGAATCCCATATAGATATTCCAGAAGGAATAACATATATTGACGAGAAAGCATTTTACAGATGCGACAACATATCTAACATAACGCTACCATCTACTTTAGAATACATTGGAGAAGATGCTTTGGTTATAATAGATTTAAGCAATATCACTTGCTACTCAGAAACGCCACCTATCATCAATGCCTCTGCCCTGTCCATCTCAAATGGATGCCAACTTAATGTCCCATGTTTAAGCGTAGGATTATACGCTACTGATAACTCTTGGATGGAGCATTTTTCAAGCGAAAATATATACGGCATAAACCCTAACAGGATTTATTTAAAATGCAATAACAATAACTATGGAGAAGCGACTGTAGTCACTCCTGCCGACTGCAATTCTGATAAAGTCACGATTAAAGCCACACCTGAAAATGGCTGTGACTTCATCTGCTGGAAAGATACTATGGGGAACATCATATCTTATAATAACCCATACACCTTTTCAATCACGGAAGACATAATCCTTATCGCCGAATTTATCGACAATAATCCACGCTTTTTTGAAATAGAACTGATGCCCAATGATCCCACAATGGGATATGTAAGCGGAGGAGGTCAATATGAAGAAGGCACAAAGGTGACAATCAAAGCAACGGCATTCTCCGGCTATGAATTTATCCGTTGGAGTGACGGTAACACCAATAACCCAAGAACAGTGACAATAAATGGGAATATAGTTCTACAAGCTATTTTCTCTGTTAGAGAAGACACATACAACGTCTCGCTAACCTCTAACGACGAGACCATGGGCAGTGTCTCCGGCAGCGGTGAATATGGCGAGGGCGAGGTGATTCAGATAACAGCCACACCGAATGAGGGCTATGCATTCCTACGCTGGAGCGACGGTAACACGGACAACCCGCGAACCATAACCGTGGACGGCGACATCGCACTACAGGCCATTTTCGAGAGCACATATGTGCCGCCTGTCTATACCGTCACGCTGACTTCAAACGACGAGACGATGGGCAGCGTCTCCGGCGACGGAGAGTATGAGGAGGGCGAGGAGATAGAGATTTTCGCCATCCCGAAAAGCGGCTATTCGTTTGTCCGCTGGAGCGACGGGAATACAGACAATCCAAGAACCATAACAGTCACACAGGACACCGCCCTCACTGCCTATTTCAGCGACGGACGCACCGCAGTCGACGGCACATCAGTTTCCGGCGGTGTCTATGTCACTAAAGACGGCATACTCCACATCGAAGGCCATGACGGTGAGGATATGTCGCTTTTCACGGCGGACGGTGCACTGCTCTACGAAGGCAAAGTGCGAGACTACCCACTGCCTCAGCCGGGAGTCTACCTGCTCCGCATAGGAGGAGAGACCGTGAAAGTTGTCCGCCCGTAAGACGGACACGCCATCCCTGAAAACACTGAACGCCATGCAGGCTGTCTGCATGGCGTTCTTTTTTCTCTCGCCGTCCATAATATCTCATTTCTACTGCCGCCCCACTCTAATCAAAATATAGGTTAAAAACACGTACTCTCGCCGAAGCATCTCCCTATCTGCAAGGACGGAGTAGAGGGAGGCCGCATGATAACGGGAAAGTACGTGTTTCATAGGAAAGGAGAAACAAAACGGCGGTCCACACTTCCGTGTGAGCCGCCGATTAACATATGCCTGTCGGACAGGTTTACTCTATTGTCTTCAGCAGGATTTCCATCACTGTGGCAGCCGACTTGGCTACGGGCGAACCCGGGCCGAAGATGGCGGCAACACCGGCCTTATACAGGAAGTCGTAATCCTGCGGCGGGATGACACCGCCGGCCGTCACGATGATGTCCTCGCGTCCGAGCTTCTTCAGCTCCGCTATCACCTGCGGAATGAGTGTCTTGTGACCCGCCGCAAGCGATGATACACCGAGTACGTGCACATCGTTCTCCACGGCCTGCTTTGCGGCTTCAGCCGGAGTCTGGAACAGCGGTCCCATATCCACGTCGAATCCGCAATCGGCATAACCCGTTGCAACTACCTTAGCACCACGGTCGTGGCCGTCCTGACCCATCTTCGCGATCATAATACGCGGCTGGCGACCCTCTTTCTTGGCAAACTCAGCCGTAAGCTCACAAGCACGCTTGAAGTCTGCATCGTCTTTTGTTCCTGCGCTGTACACTCCTGATATTGTTCTGATTACTGCTTTATAACGGCCTACTACCTCTTCACAGGCGTAGGATATTTCACCCAAAGTTGCACGCACACGCGCTGCCTCGACAGCGAGTTCGAGCAGATTGCCCTTGCCCGTCTTGACGCACTCCGTGATAGCGGCGAGAGCCTTCTTCACATCATCGTTGTTACGGTTCTTCTTCAACTCGTTCAGACGCTCAATCTGCTGCTTGCGCACCGCCGTGTTGTCCACCTCAAGTATGTCGATCGGGTCTTCATGCTCAAGACGGTACTTGTTCACGCCGACAATGGTCTGCTCACCGGAATCGATACGCGCCTGAGTGCGGGCAGCGGCCTCCTCGATACGCATCTTCGGAATGCCGGTCTCGATGGCTGCTGCCATACCGCCGAGCTTCTCGATCTCCTGAATGTGAGCCCATGCGCGCTCCGCGATGTCGCGTGTGAGCGACTCGATGTAATATGAGCCTGCCCACGGGTCTATCTCGCGGCATATCTGAGTCTCTTCCTGTATGTATATCTGCGTGTTACGCGCTATGCGGGCAGAGAAATCTGTCGGCAGGGCGATAGCCTCGTCCAGCGCGTTGGTGTGCAGGGACTGCGTGTGGCCGAGAGCCGCACCCATCGCCTCTATACATGTGCGGCCTACGTTGTTGAACGGGTCTTGCTCCGTGAGCGACCATCCTGAAGTCTGGCAGTGTGTGCGGAGAGCGAGCGACTTCTCGTTCTTCGGGTTGAACTGCTTGACAATCTTGGCCCACAACAGACGCGCGGCACGCATCTTGGCAATCTCCATGAAATGGTTCGTACCAATAGCCCAGAAGAACGACAGACGCGGTGCGAATGCATCGATGTCCATCCCGGCGTTCACACCTGCGCGGAGATATTCCAGACCGTCGGCCAGAGTGTATGCCAACTCGATATCGTCCGTCGCGCCGGCCTCCTGCATATGGTAGCCGGAAATCGATATGGAGTTGAACTTAGGCATATTCTTCGATGTGTACTCGAATATGTCAGCGATGATTTTCATCGAGAACTTCGGAGGATAGATATACGTATTGCGCACCATGAACTCCTTCAGGATGTCGTTCTGTATCGTACCGGCCATCTCCTCGAGCTTCGCGCCCTGCTCCAGTCCGGCGTTGATGTAGAACGCCATGATAGGCAGCACCGCGCCGTTCATCGTCATGGAGACAGACATCTTGTTCAGGGGGATACCGTTGAACAGCACTTTCATATCCTCCACAGAGCAGATGGATACGCCGGCCTTGCCCACATCGCCGACAACACGCTCATGGTCAGCATCGTAGCCACGGTGCGTAGCGAGGTCGAACGCCACGGACAAACCTTTCTGTCCCGAGGCGAGGTTACGGCGGTAGAACGCGTTTGACTCCTCAGCTGTGGAGAACCCGGCGTACTGACGGATGGTCCATGGACGCATGGCGTACATTCCGCTGTATGGTCCACGCAGGAACGGCGGTATGCCGGCTGCATAGTTGAGGTGCTCCATGCCCTCCAAATCCTCTTTCGTATATATGGGCTTAACGGGTATCTGCTCCGGAGTAAGCCATGTTTCGCCATTGCAGACAGCCTTGCTTGCCGCAATGTCCTTGATGTCTATATCATTAAAGTTCGGTTTCATTATTTCAAAAGTTGAGCGTTAAACGATTTGAGAGTGTCAAGCACATTTACACGTACATGTATGAAGTTCTCTATTCCGGCAGCTTTCAGCTCCTCCATGCAAGCAGGTGCTCCTGCCACTACGAATATCTCCTTTCCGCCGATGGCCTTGAATGCGGCAGGCGCGAGTTCTGCATACTCGTCATCACTCGAGCATAGCACTATTATGTCGGCACCGGCCTTGCGGGCGGCCTCAACACCGGCCTCAACTGTATCGAAACCGAGATTGTCTATCACCTCATATCCGGCACACGCGAAGAAGTTGCAAGAGAACTGTGCACGCGCCAGACGCATGGCGAGGTTGCCTATTGTCAGCATGAAAGCCTTCGGACGTTTCGCCGCCCTCTCTGTCGCGAGACGGAGAGCCTCAAACTCTTGAGCGGCACGTACATGGGGCAGAGCCTCGAGACCTGTCTCAGTCTCACACCCGCACTTGCAGCAGCACTCGTCAAGCGCAATCTTCTCATTGGCAGTCTCCTTGAAATTCGGGAACTGGTTCGTACCGAGAATGGACTCTTTGCGCATCGACACGTCCTTGAGACGTTTCTCGGCAGTAGCCTTGATATCCTCCTGCACCTTGCCGCTCTCGACAGCCGCGAAGAAGCCGCCGTTGTTCGTGATTTCGAGGAAACGCTTCCAAGCCTGATCGGCGATGTTCGCCGTGAGGTTCTCTATGTAGTACGAGCCTGCCGACGGGTCTGTAACCTTGTCGAAATGCGACTCCTCCTTGAGCAGAAGCTGCTGGTTGCGCGCTATGCGCTCTGAGAAATCGTCGCTCACTTTATATGTCACGTCAAACGGAGTGACAGTCAGGGAGTCCACTCCGGCTATGGTTGCACTCATAGCCTCTGTCTGGCTACGGAGCAGATTGACGTGAGCATCGTATATCGTCATGTTGAAACGCGAAGTCTCGGCGTGCAGCCTCATCTTCGCGGCGCAGTCGCACTTAGGTCCGTAAGCCTTGACAATCATGGCCCACAGCATACGCGCAGCGCGTATCTTTGCAATCTCCATGAAGTAGTTGCCGCCGATACCCATGTTGAACTTGATGGCCTTTGCAGCCTCGTCCACATCAACGCCTGCCTCCGTGAGCATGGTCATATATTCAGCCCCCCATGCGAGAGCATAGCCCAGCTCCTGAGCGCAGTATGCGCCTGCATTGTTGATGCTTACAGAGTTTACGCCGATAACGCGGAAACCGGGCAGTGAGCGTCCAGCCTCCACAGTGGCTTTAACAATCTCTGCCACCGCAGCCCTGTCGAGCTTCTTGCCCTTGAGGAGCATACGGTTGATCGGGTCGCAGTTGATTGAGCCCTTGACTTTCTCCACATCGTAGCCTTTCGCCTTGAGATAGTCGGCAAGCAAGCCTGCAAGCTCAGCGCACTTGCGTATGCAGACCGTGAAGTTAAGCTCCACACACTCGGCGCAGATGCCGTTGAGCAGAGTTTCGATATACTCCTTGCCAAGCTCCTTTTTGTTCAGCTTGAAGCCCAGCGAATCGACACCCTTGTCGAGCACATCGAGAGCCTTGGCGTTAGCCGTTTTTGCGCACGTCGCGTCTATATCCTGACGCACACGCCACTCGTTGTCTGTCTTTGTGCCGCGCACGAAAGGATACTCGCCCGGTGCTGAAGCGGTAGTCTTCAGGTTGGCGACATCCTCCAAGCGATAGAAAGGCATCACATTAAACCCTTCGTTTGTCTTCCAAACGAGCTTTTTGTTAAAGTCAGCCCCCTTTAAGTCGGCTGTGATTTTCGCCATCCACTGCTCAGTGGTCACAGCAGGAAAATCAGCCAAGAGATTTAATTTCTTTTCTGCCATAGTATTAGTTTATTATGTAGTAGATTGAAAGTCAAACACATTAAAAGCCGCAGCCTCTCTCCCGCCCCGCATGGCCGTCCGTCGCGGTACTCGCCTATGCGGGCAGAAGAAACTGCCACTGTCTTATATATACGGTGCAAAGGTACGATTTTTAATTAAAAACACGCCCCTTTTTCGCCGCAAAAATCGTCATAAAAACGCACGGCAGAAACGGTTACACATGATAGCCGCACCGCCCGCAAACCAGTATTCCTTTAACATAGGGGACGGTTTATATTTCAAATCGCAACAGGGGTTCAAACTCCTCTGTTTTTCCTGCCCGCCGCCAACGCCTTTGCAACATACTCCCTGACCTGCCGGTCGAAGCCCTCCTGTCCGCCGAACATGAACTGAACCTCAATGCCTATGCTGTAAATGCGCCGGCGGACACTCTCCGGCACATCGAGAGAAACGATTTTCGCCTTGTCCTTATCGGTGACTATCACCAC
>JADIMV010000049.1 GCA_017694515.1 Candidatus Aphodosoma intestinipullorum | reverse complement strand
TCTTATGGCTTGCAAATGTAGCTATTTTACTTCAAAGCAAGATGTTTTTTACGGGTATATTAGAGTTAAAAAAAACTATTGTGCCTAATATTTCAGTGAGACATTGCCTTGCCGCACGATTTCGATGCCGTCTCCGGTGCAGTCCACGACTGTGGATGCGATGGTGCTGCCTATGCCTCCGTCGATTACCATGTCTACTATTTTGCCGTATTTTTCCTCTATCAGTTCGGGGTCTGTCTCATATTCAGGCTCATAGTCGGACTGCATATCGAGGTTTTTGAGCGATGTGGTGAGCATGGGGTTGCCGAGTTCGCGCACGATGGTGCGTATGATGTTGTTGTCCGGGATGCGGATGCCTATCGTGTTGCGGTTTTTCAGCAGTTTGGGCAGGCGGCTGCTCCCGTTCAGTATGAATGTGAACGGCCCCGGGAGATTGGCTTTCAGCAGTTTGAATGTGTCGTTGTCAATCCTGGCATACTCGCTTGCAGAACTTATGTCGTCACACAGCATGGTGAAACGCGCCTTTTTGCTGTCGATTTTCTTGAAGTGGCATATACGTTCGACTGCGCGTGCCTGCCGAATGTCGCACCCTATGGCGTAGACCGTATCGGTGGGGTAGATGATTATCCCTCCGTCCCTGAGCAGGCTGACTATATTGTCAATCGCCTTCATGTCCGGATTGTCCGGATAGAGCTTTACTGCCATCCCTTACTGAAATTGCTGGAGAAACCTTATGTCGTTTTCGGTGAACATACGCAAATCCTTGACCTGATATTTCAGGTTGGTTATTCGTTCTACGCCGAAGCCGAAAGCGTAGCCGCTGTAGCGTTCGTGGTCTATGCCGCACGCGTCGAGTACATTGGGGTCTACCATGCCGCAGCCGCCTATCTCTACCCATCCGGTCTGTTTGCAGAACGGGCAGCCTTTGCCTCCGCAGATGTTGCACGAGATGTCCATCTCCGCACTCGGCTCTGTGAACGGGAAATATGACGGGCGAAGCCGTATCTTGGTGTCGCCGCCGAATACCTCTTTGGCGAAGTAGAGCAGTGCCTGCTTGAGGTCGGCGAATGATACGTTCTCGTCGATGTAAAGGCCCTCTACCTGATGGAACATACAGTGTGCGCGGTAGGAGATGGCTTCATTGCGGTAGACGCGCCCGGGGGCGAGTATACGGATGGGAGGCTTGACGCGCTCCATCGTGCGTGTCTGGACGCTCGATGTGTGCGTGCGGAGCAGTATGTCCGGGTTCTTTTCTATAAAGAATGTGTCCTGCATGTCACGCGCCGGGTGTTCAGGCGGGAAGTTTAGTGCGCCGAACACGTGCCAGTCGTCCTCTATCTCCGGGCCTTCGGCTATGGAGAAGCCTATGCGTGAGAAGATGTCGATTATCTCGTTGCGGACAATCGAGAGCGGATGGCGTGCGCCGAGAGCCACGGGTTCTGCGCTGCGCGTGAGGTCGGGTTTTTCGCTTTCGGCTTTCTGCGCCTCGATGGACGCTTTGAGTTCGGCGAGACGTGCCTGAGCGGTGTCTCGCAACTGGTTGAGCATCTGCCCGATTTCGCGTTTCTGTTCGTTTGGCACGGTGCGGAACTCGTTGAACAGTTCGGAGATGATGCCTTTCTTGCTCAGATATTTTATGCGGATGGCCTCGAGTTCGTCGGCGGTCTTTGCCTCGAATGCGCTCACCACGCTTTTCAGTGATTCGATTTTTTCTTTCATATACTGTTGTTTATGAAGGTGTTATCGGGAATGACCTGTATGCGTCCGGAGGTGACAGTCCCTTCCTGCATTCCCGTTTTCAAATGCGGCGCAAAGATAGTGAAAAGCACATATAAACGCAAATGTTTCCGCAGTGGGTAGTTGGTACTTTTTGGGGGAATAGCGGATATGGCCGGGAGGTGTCTGTGTCGTGCCTTCTCTGCGGCCGTTGTTGAGATGGCGATGGGCGGAGGCGCGGAGTGGTGGAAATGACAAGCGTGACGATGGGGTTTCAAATATGACGCTTTTTGCAACAATTCGGATGGAAAGTTACGGATAGCTAAGGAGAGGATGGCCGGGGGATAGCCGGATGCTTGCTGCGAGGTGGGTAAATAAACAGATTGTCAACGGATTATGGTACACGTGGTGTGCGCAGTGAGAGTGGGCGTTTGAGGTGAGGTGTGCGTTTGGAACGGTATGAGTGTGTGCGGATGATGTTAGAATTCTACGGCATCGCCTGTAGTTCCGTTGGGTGCGGGGATTTCGAGAATGCGGCATAGGGTCGGCACTATGTCTTCATACCACATGGATGTGCGGCCGGCTGGGATTTCGTAGCCCATGACGGCTATCGGGACGTTGGACTGGAAACGCGATGTGACACCTATGTTGTTGCCTTCGGAGTCGACTTCGAACCATCCGGGCATGAGGGTGAAGACTACATCGCCGGAGCGGTTTTTGAAGTGGCCGTTGCGCAGTTTCGTAGCCATGTCGTTGTCACTGCCGGAGACGTACTGTATCCGGCTTTCGGTGTATGCGGTGTGTACGCCCGTGAATTCGAGCATGAGCCGTGCGGCGGCGGACTGGATTTCGTCGAAGTCGATGCCGCTGTCCTCGATGAGTCGGCGGTTGAGGTGTATATTGCGTGCGTAGTAGCCGCTGACCCAGCGTCCCTGGCCGTAGAGAGCCATGAGGTAGGAGTTGAGCAGCGCCATGGTGCGTGAGGCGTTGAAAGTGCCGGAGTTGATGCGCGAGGAGGCGAGCCGCTGTGGGGAGCTCTGCTCTATGTGGTTGCCTGTCAGGACTATGACCACATTGTCGAGTCCGACGCTGATGTCAATCGCGTCGAGGAGTTCACCTATCGTCCTATCGAGGCTGAGGTACATATCCTCTGTCTCGGCGCAGAGGCCGTAGCCTTCGTTGGCGTGGCGGGCGTTGAACTCCACGCAGAGCAGGTCGGGACTGTTGTCGCTGCCCAATGCCTCATCGCGCAGGGCGCGTATGGCGAGAGCCTTGATTACCGCATTGACATTGGGTGTGCGCTTGAAGCTGCGCACCTGTTCCTCGACTGTGGCCGTGGCGTCCATCTGGTAGAATATTGGGCGTGCGCCGGTGAATGACGGAACTGTGCGTGCGGGGAACATATATGACGACATGTCGATGTCCGGACTCCAGAAGCGGGCCATCTGAAGACCGACTGTGTTGTCCGTGTTGATTTTCGCCGCCCAGTCGGGAAGTCCGTCGTCATAGTATTTCGATGTTGCCACGAGGGCAGTGCCGTTGTCTATCCATAGGGCGCAGTCGGCGAGATGCCCGCCCATGAGTATGGCGGATTCGGGGTCAAGGCCGATGGAGTAGACTCGGCTGCGCGGGTCGGCGAGTTTCAGTTCGTCTGCTATCGTGGTAGTCTGCAAGTTCCTTGGCGAGAGTGTGAGCGCGGAGTTTATGCTTTCGTAGCGTGCATCGTCAAGTGCGGAGATGACCTCCTCGTCGAGCGTGGAGAAGAAGCGGTCGGCCACCATCCCGTGGTATGCCGGGACAGTCCCGGCGGAGAGCGATGCGTAGTCGGAGCATTTCCCGGATGGGATGTATGCACATTTTCCGTTGGGGTTGTATGCTCCGCCGGTGATGATGCGCCGGAAGCCTCCAGTGCCGAATTTAGGCATGAAGGCAGAGAGGCATCCGCCCTGAAGCCCGTCGACTGTTATGATGACCGCGAGCCTCGGGCGCGAGGTGATTACTCCGTGCAAGTCCGTGGAGACGTGCAGCAGCGCGGTGAGGAGAATGGCTGTCAGGAGTGTCCGTTTCATCGTGTCTGTCTCTGTTTCAGGTAAAGGTTAAAGCAGATGTATGCCGTCACGGCCCACCACAGCATCAGCGGCAGGCACATACGCTGTAGACCCGTCACCAGTATAACCGCGAACAGAGCAGTCACCGCGAACAAAACGAGCGAGACCGCACGGCCGAAACGTGACGTGCGGGTGAACAGCAGCACTATGGATATGATATACAACGGGTTGAGCCACATGAGGTTATAATTCTCATGGACGAGCGGGTGCTCCGATACGAACATGAGGAAGAATACTACGCATCCGCACAGCGCGGCGATGGCCAGCAGTGCGGCGGCCAAAGTCTTGTATGCGGCGCGGCACTTGTGCGCGGTGAGCATCAGCAGGATGAACACCACAACGGGAATGGCAGTGTTTATGGCCGATTCGGCTGTCAGAGGCCGTTGGTCGAGAGCGGTAACACGTCCGTCGACAATGGTCTGCGTGCGGGTGACGAACGGTGCTTGCAGCCCGCCGGGTTTTATTGTCTCGTATGAGCCTATGGTTTGCATGGTGTATAGCGGGAAGCCTATCATCTCGTCCGTGCCTATGGGGCGGTCGGCCTCGCTGCCTATCACGATGTCTATCGCCAGACTCCAGAACGAGCCGCGCCCGATGTGTTGCCAGATGATGTCGCGGAATGTGGTCACTCCCTCTTCGTGGCGCGGGACGATGCTGTCGCCGCAGATGTCCATAATCATGTGATACGGGCGTGTGGCGCAGTTGTCGAACACGAAATTGTAGCGGTATGTGCGGTTTTCGGGGCGGTAGTTTTCCCATACGGCCTCGTAGACCGCTTTACGCTGCGCGTATGTCATGTCGAGCAGCTGTTCATGGACTGCCGTGTTGCGCTTGCGGTATTCGCGCAGGAAATATTTGCGGGGGACAACGCCCATCTCATAGTCCGTCTCGCCTTTCACGAAACGCCATACGAAATGCGGTGCGTCAAAAGAGAATACGCCCCAATGGAAAAAGATGTCCGCACCCGACACGGAGTCTGTGATGCGTATGGCCGAGTGGCCGAAAGAGGTATAGATGGCATCTGACGGTTCGCAGGTTATCAGCGACACGCTGCTGTGGCGCGAGAGCGTGTCGGGGGCTGCCCGCAGGAGTGCCGGTGCAAGCAGTGCCATGATTACGGCTGCGGTGAGGATGATACTCCTGTCGCGCAGTCTTGTCCTTATGAAGCGGAGGGCACGCCGCACCCTTGTCCGTCTGTCGGAAATGTCCATAGCGTCTGTTTACCTCAGTTTGAGAATCATGCCTATCTTGACGGGTGTGCCGTACTCCATGCCGTTCATCTTGTAGAGGCGTTTCATCTTGACACCGTACTGTTGGGCTATGGAGTGCATGGATTCGCCGGCTTTTACTTCGTGGTAGTCGAACTGCTTGTCGGCACGGCCTTTCTTGAACCACAGGTAGACGTAGTCCCCGGAGTGGAGCGGCTCGTCCTTGTACATATCGTTGAAATAGAGGAGCATCTTTTTGCTTATGCCGAACTCCTTGGCTATGTTGCGCAGGCGGTCGTCCTCCATGAGGCGGACGCAGCGCACGCCGTTGTTTGAGATTTCGACATAGCCGAAGAGCTTGTCGGTGCGTCCTGTGGGCTTATCCTTTGCCTTTTCGCTGCGGGACGGGGTGCGTCCGTGGCTGTCCCCCCCGAGGCGGTCGAGGTTGTAGAGTTCGTAGGTCTCAATGATTTTTATGAGTTTCTGCGGGTATGAGGGGTCTGTGGCATAGCCTGCGCGCTTGAGCCCGTGCGCCCAAGCCTTGTAGTCCGTGATGTCGTAGTCGTAGAGGAACGAGTAACGCTGCTTTTTCAGGAACTCGGAGTGATCCTCGTATGAGTCCTCCACATGGGAGTAGACGCGGAAACATTCGCCGATGGCGTCGTCATTCATGCGCATGGAGCGGCCATACCAGCTCGACCCGCACTTGATGCCGAAGTGGTTTTTCCCTTTGACGGCCAGTTTGCTCTCACCGGCGGCTGACTCCAGCAGAGCCTGCGCCATGGTGATGCTCGCCGGTATGTGGTGGCGCTCCTGCTCCTTGATGGCTATCTCCTTGTATTTCTCTATGTATGCCTCATATTTGGCATTCCTCTGCTGTGCGGCGGCCACGAGGGCTATGCTCAGCAGCATGACTGTCAATGCGCTTTTTCTCATGTCGGTCTTGTGATATTTTCCGCTTACAAATTTAGGACAAAAAAATGTGTCCACAAAGCGTGAGCTGATTTTATATGCAGGCCATGCAAACGGATGATTGCATGGCCTGCGGTGTATGGGCGGCGGGGAGTGGCTGCACTCCTGTGCCATAGATTATTATTCAGATGCCGCGATGTCCGCCGCGAGATGCGGACATTGCCGCGTCACTTCGTGACCTGTGTGGCTATGCCGAGGGCGCGGACGCGGGCGGCGATGCGGTCGAGTTCGCCGTACTCTATCTTTGTGAGGTTCTTGGCCGGGGTGGGGCGGTCGAGGGAGTAGAGCATCACCTCTTTCGGCATGATGCGGCGCAGCGCGTCGAGCCATGCGGAGACTTCCTCCTCGGTGGTGTTGTCAAACCGCTTTCCGTCATATTCGCCGCGCAGGAACAGGGTCTGTATGATGACGTTGCCATGGAATGCCGCCAGTTCCTCTATCACTTTTTCTACCGAGTAGCGGCCTGTGGGGCGGTTGATGGCCTGCACTGTGGAGTCGAGGGCGGAGTCGAGTTTGAGTATGTTGTTGTCCACGCGGTTAAGGGCTTCGCGCACCTGCGGTTTCCATATCATCGTGGCGTTGCTCAGCACGCTTATCTTCGCTTCGGGGAAATGGGCGTCACGGAGCGTGATGGTGTCGCCGATGATTTCGGGAAACTCGCGGTGGGTGGTCGGTTCGCCGTTGCCCGCAAAGGTTATTACATCTATGCCCTCGCCGCGCTCTTTCAGTTCTATGAGCTTGGCTTCGAGAGCCTTGTAGACCTCGGCGCGTGAGGGCTGGTAGCTGTCAGGGTTCTGGAAATTGAATCCGCATTCGCAATATACGCAGTCGAATGAGCAAATCTTGGCCTGCTCATGGAGCAGGTTCACGCCGAGGGAGCGGCCGAGACGGCGGCTGTGGATAGGGCCTACGATGATGGTATCGAAAAGCATAGTCGTATTTAGTTTTAATGAATTGAGACTTTATCTGAACACGTTGTTGAACTCCTCTGCGACGAACCGTTTGGCCTCGGCGAAATCTATGTGGCGGCCTGTTTCCGACGCTATGGAGCAGACTCCCTTGTCGATGAAACCGCAGGGGTTGATGTTGTGGAAGTAGCTGAGGTCGGTGTTGACGTTCAGCGCGAAGCCGTGCATGGTCACGAAGCGGGAAGAGCGCACGCCGATGGCGCATATCTTGCGCTGCCGTCCGGGCGTTTCGGGGTCGAGCCACACGCCTGTCGCGCCGTGCAGCCGTGCGCCGCGAAGCCCGTAGCGGGCAATGGTGCGGATGACGGCCTCCTCCATGCGGTCTATGTAGTCTTTCAGGCCGAGACGGAAATTGTCGAGGTCGAAGATGGGGTAGCCGACTATCTGTCCGGGGCCGTGGTATGTGATGTCGCCACCCCGGTCGGTGTGGACGAACTTGATTCCACGCGCAGCGAGGTACTCGTCCGTCATGAGCATATTTGCGGGCTTGCCGCTCTTGCCGAGCGTATAGACGTGCGGGTGTTCGCACAGTATCAGGTAGTTGTGTGTCGGTTTGCTCTCTTTCTTGTCCGCTATTGTGCGGCTGAACAGCTCCTCCTGCCGGGCGTATGCCTCGTCATAGTCTGTAAGCCCCCAGTCGAGCAGCTCTATCTCTCTGTTTGCCATATCGTCTTATTCTCTCTATTATGCGTTCTACCTGCGGGATAAGCATCTGCCGCCCGTCGTTCGTGATGTGGAAGTCGGACATCTCGGCTATCCTCTTCTGGTCTATCTGCGCCGCCATCCGCCCGCGTATATGTTCCGCGTCGGTGCCGTCGCGTCGGCAGGCGCGTGCGATGCGCACATCGTCGGGCGCGGTGACGGCAACCGTGAGGTCTACATATTCGTCAAGCCCGCATTCGTAGAGAATGGCCGACTCGACGGCTACCATGGGGTGCGTGGCCGAAAGCGCATCGGCCCATAGCATGAAGTCCTTGCAGACAACGGGATGGACTATGGCGTTGACAGTCTGCCGTGCCTCCTCGTCTGCGAATATGATTTTTGCCAAAGCCTCGCGGTCGAGCGTGCCGCCGGGATATATGCCGTTGCCGAATATGGCCGTCAGGCTCTCCCTGATTTCAGGTGACTGCGCCATCAGCCGTTTGGCGTTCGAGTCCGAGTCGTAGACCGGTATGCCGTAGAGGGCGAACAGCTGTGCCACAACGGACTTGCCTGACCCTATACCTCCTGTTATGCCTATCAGTATCATGATGCGCTACAGCTCCTCCTCAAATATGTATTCTATCTCCGCCGGGGAGACGCGCACTTTCTGCACGTAGTCGGGGCGGCGCGTCACCCGGAGTTTTGTCCTGCCGTTGAAACCTTTCTCTTTCAGCGAATTGTAGTCTACTTCAACGGCGAAGTCATGTGCCGTCACCTGATTGAACCGGCTGAGGCCGACGGTGAATGTCACTTTGGCTTCGCCCGGGAATGCGCGCAGGGATACGTTTTTCGGGAAATTGACCGCCGTGATGCGTACGGTCACCGATTTCTCTGTGGACATCTCCACGCCGATGTGGGCATCGACAGTGGAGGGCGTTATCGCAATTCCTTTGTATATGTCAGACGGGCTCAGCTTTATGTCAGAGGTCTTGGACAGTTGCCCGTCGGGGAATACGAGCCTGATTTCAGAGATGGTGTCGAGTGCGGCCATGTCGCCATAGACTGTGGCCTCATGCGCCGAGAGCAGGATGGAGTCCAGCAGTATGTGCTGCGGGGCTAACGGGGGCTTCGTCGCGAGGGTGAACGGCACTTTCTTTGACTGTAAACGGGTGTATTGCGCCTGAATGACGGAAGGCGTTACGCTGACTATCTGTGTAGAGCCGGCAAAGCGCGGCGATATGCGCGACAGAAGTTCGTCGACGGGCTTCTCCAGCACACCGCTGCCGTCAAAGTCTGCCGACAGGTCTATCTTGACGGGCTCTATGTTCTTTTTCTTCATGTATCCCCAAAGTTCTTTCCCCTCGTCCTTGAGGACGAAGGTCAGGGAGCGTGGCAGTTCCGAGTCGAGCTTTATGTCTGACGGTATGGATGTGTACTCGAGCGGTATCTCTATCTTTATCTCGCGCCGTGAGCCTGTGCCGTGCATCAGCCAGAAGAAAAAGGCCACGGCGAGGAACAGCAAAAAAACCGCAACATCCTTTGTGAGAAGGAATGATGCGATTTTTCTGATGTACTTCCGCACTGTGACGATGTATCTTTTCTTTCTTATCATCAGTAATGACTTTATGGACAGTGGGTACGACAAAACGAGCCGCTGCCCAGCCGCTATGCGCTGCTCTACCGTACACACCTGTACACGGCAATGCCGTCAAGGGTCAGATGTGCGGGCAGGTTTTATTAGCAGTACGGAGTTATTTCGCCGGGGCTGCCGGAGTCTGGTTCGCGTCCTCGGGAGAGTCGAACACCATGTTCTTGTTGACGCGGATTTTCACGCCGTCAGTGATTTCCACAACTACATAGTTGTCCTTCACTTCACGCACTTTGCCGTATATTCCGCCGGAGGTTATGATGTGCTTCCCGTTCTCGAGGCTGTCCTGGAATTTCTTGATTTCCTTCTGGCGCTTGGACTGCGGGCGTATCATGAAGAAATAGAATACTACGACAATCAGTACAAGCATGAGAATCTGCATGATTCCGCCGCCTGCACCTGAAGTGCCTGCTGCGGCTGCGTCCAAAATAATGTTTAGCATAAAGTCTCTCTTATTTGTTTGTTGGGTAATTCAAATACGGCACAAAGGTACGAAAAACATTCCGCATGAACAAACCGCTTTGTCTGTCGAGATTGCCGGTTATTCCTGTTCGCCGGGAATGTAGCCCACTTTCTGGAGCTTGGACTCGGCTTTCAGGCGCACGACTATCCTGTCGAGCACTCCGTTGACGAATGTGCCGCTGCGCTCTGTGCTGTAGGATTTAGCGATTTCGATGAACTCGTTGAGCGTCGCGTTGACGGGGATGGTCGGGAAGTTGAGCAGTTCCGTGATGGCGGCTTTCATTATCACGATGTCCATCAGGGCTATGCGGTCGTACTCCCAGTTTTGCAGGGTCGCCTTGATGAGTTCTGCGGCGTACTGTCCGTTCTTGACGGTCTCGTCGAACATGGTCAGCACGAAACGCCTGTCGCCGTCGTTCCTGAATATTGGGAGCAGTTCCTGCCCCGCGCCGTTCCCTTCGGAGAACATCCTGATGGTCTTGGTTACGAAGCTGGCCGTAATCTCGAGGTTGTCAACCCAATAGATGCTCTGCTCCTCGAGTATTTCCTCAATGCCGGCGCATATCTCCTCATCGCGCATGATGATGTTCTTGAAGATTCTGCGCCACAGCTCCTTGTCGTCCTCATAGCTTGTCTCGGGCGAGGACATATAGTTGCGGTAGAGGGAGGAGGCTTCTATCTTGTCGAAGATGTTCCTTATGATGTTGTTGTAATCGCTCCACGACATGGGGTTGTCCTTGAGGTGCTCCTGCAGCATGGTGTTTTCCGCAAGCTGGCGGGCGAAACGGTTTTCCACGAAGCGCATATTGGGGTTCAAGTCCTCTTCGGTCGGCCTGATTTTGTTGCGCCCGAAGTCTATACGCATCTCGGCGTAGCGGGTGATGTCGAGAATGAGTACGAACAGGTAGAAGTAGAGGTCATACGCCTTTTTGATGCTCAGCAACAGCTCGTTGCGTGCGGCATACGGGTCGGACGAACCGCTCACGTGGTATGAGTAGAGGATTTGAATCAGTTTAATACGAAGAAGAACTCTGTTTATCATAATAGTCAGTTTTGTCTTGGAACTTTTCGTCCGGATGCTGCGGCGTGCCGATGTTAATCTCACGGCATAGCAGTGCAGCCCTGTCCTGTAATTGGGGCTGCAAAGGTACGAAATAATCGGCGTATGGCAAAATGCGGTTTGTCAGGATGGTTCGGGCAGATGTTATTGATGTCGCGTTGCCGCCATGTTTCCCGGGGACTGAAAGCTGGGAGATTTTTATGGCTGTCAAGTGTGGAGGTATCTGCGCGGAATGGTAGGGAGAGGGTAGCCGGAAGGTAAGGCGAGAGTACGTGTTTTTAACTTATTTTAGGACTAAGGGGCGGGCTGCGGGCTTACTACGTTTTTGTGTTTTTGGTATGCGGTATTGTTTATGTTGATGTTTTGGACTAACTTTGTAACACGATAGTGCGAGACCAGATGCGGTCCGGCTAAAGTTTCCGAACAGTTTTGGCACTTTAGCGTCAGGTTTTGCCGACAGAGCGTCACTCTCGTGCGCAGCAGGAATGTGTACCGACAGGAGATACGGACAAAGGCCGCTGTGGCGGCTGGGGCAGCACATGGGATAGACACAAACCATTGTAAAATCTAATGACCGATTCGGATTGAACAGACAGAAAACAGAAAATAATAAAAACATAATTTGCCTATGGAATGAAATGCGCAACGGTTTGATATGCGCACCATGAAGTGAAAAGACATATTAGGAGAAAGCGTTATTAGTAGTTTCTTGAGCTTTTGAAACCTGGACAGTTTCAGTAATCTCACCAAGAACAGAGCTAAATGACGCTCACGTGTTTGTACGCGTGGGCTTTGTTCGTGTATTTTGGGTGAGATAGGTAGTCCAGGACCTCAAAGGCTCAAGAAGAACGAAAAAGTACCCACGCTTTTTCTGTGCGCATATACGGACATGGTGTCCGAGGGGTACTTATATAAAATAATGTGTAATCATAAAAAAACAGAAAGTGCTATGGATGCGAATATGAGTATGGACGACAAAGTAATAATGGGGATAAAGTCACCTAAAGACCGTATAAAAGGCGTACATGCAATAGTCTATAAGTGTGTGGAAAACCATTGGGCTATAGTGGCATTGACCTATAAGCCGGATAATAATCATAAGCCAGAACCACAACTCGGCATCAGGTGGTTCTATGGAAAGAACGGCTATCCGGCAGCAGGGAAATATAAAACGTGGTTTATTGTGCCAAGGGAACTGCGAGAAGTTATCCTTGACAGCCTGAAGATTCTCTACAGTCTGAAGCCCCATGACAGGCCGAAGATAAAAAATAATGCTTTCCGGGAAAAGATAGACGATTTTTTGGCCGGTGATGTTTCAGGGAAAGAATTGTATAAATTTTGGGAGGAGGAGGTATGCGGACAAAAATAATCACGATAGCTATAGCCCTGCTGTTTTCGGCAGGGCTACAAGCCGAAATACTCAGCGGTTACTGCGGAGAAGGAGGAGACGGGACGAATGTATCGTATAAGTTTGATACAGAAACCGGCCTGCTGGAGCTTCAGGGATATGGTGCAACTGGAAATTATATAGGTACGGATTATGCACCATGGTATTATGAATCGCAGTATATAAAAGCGGTATCAATAGGCGAAGGCATTACTGTATTAGGGACAGCGTTATTTATGAATTGTTCCAATATGACGGATATCACGATACCGGGTAGTGTGACGGAGATAGGCCCATGGGCCTTTAGGGGCTGCACAGGCCTGACGGGGGTCACGATACCGGGTAGTGTGACGGAGATAGGCTCATGGGCCTTTTACGGCTGCACAGGCCTGACGGGGGTCACGATACCGGAGAGTGTGACGGAGATAGGCTTACGGGCCTTTGAGGGCTGCACAGGCCTGACGGGGATCACGATACCGGAGAGTGTGCAGACGATAGGCGAGTCTGCATTTGAAAATTGTGTCAATGTGCGTACAGTGACATTCTTAGGAGGCATACCTCCTTCTTATAAATCTTTTGAAACGTCGCTTTTCAAATCATTGGATACCGTATATCTCGGAGGATGCAAAAGTGACTATACCGGTCGGAACCTGTGGACATATGCGGATGAGGTCATAGAACTCTATGCAGAGGTGCGTGTGACCGCCAGAAGCAGTGACGAGGAGATGGGGACTGTAAGCGTGGGGCAGCCATCGATGTGCGGACATTATTGGGAAGTGACAGCCAGCGAGAAGGAGCATTACAGATTTGTGCGCTGGGTGACCGAGAGCGGCGAGGAGGTGTCAAAGGAGAGGGTCTACAGTTTCAGTGTTACTGAGTATGTGACATTAATAGCCGAGTTTGCACCGATGGACTATACTATCGCGGCGGTTGCGAATGACGAGAAGATGGGCACGGTCAGCGGCGCGGGCGTTTATACGTACCTGACGGAGGCGGAACTGGAGGCCACGGCCAAGGAGCATTACCGCTTCGTGGAGTGGAGCGATGGGGAGACGGAGAACCCGAGGCTGATGACCGTGACAGGAGACAGCGCACTGACGGCAGAGTTTGTGCCAGTGGATTATACGGTCACGACAGATGTGAATGACGAGAAGATGGGCGCGGTCAGCGGCGCGGGCGAGTATGCTTACCTGTCGGAGGCAGTGCTTGTGGCCGAGGCGAACGAGGGCTACAGGTTCGTGGAGTGGAGCGACGGAGCGACGGAGAATCCGAGGCTTCTGACGGTGACGGGCGACAGCGCACTGACGGCTGAGTTTGCGCTGATGGATTATACTGTCACTGCGGTTGCGAATGACGAGAAGATGGGCGCGGTCAGCGGCGCGGGCGTGTATGCTTACCTGACGGATGTGAAGCTGGAGGCCACGGCGAACGAGCATTACCATTTCGTGGAGTGGAACGATGGGGAGACGAAGAACCCGCGCACTGTGACAGTGGAGGGAGACTCGGCATACATTGCCGAGTTTGCACCGAACAGCTATACCATCTCAGCCAAGACGAACGGCGACGGCATGGGGAGCGTGACCGGCACAGGCACTTTCGTTTACCTGTCAGAGGCTATACTGAAGGCAGTGGCGAACGAGCATTACCGGTTCGTACGATGGAGCGACGGGCTGACGGACAGCCAGCGCACTGTGACAGTGACCGGGGATATGACATTCACGGCAGAGTTCGAGCCGGTGTATGTGGTCAAAGCTGAGCCGGAGAATGAGACAATGGGTCGCGTCATAGGCAGCGGGGAGTACAGCTATAAGGAGAAGGTGACTATCGAGGCTGTGCCGAAGGCGGGCTACCGTTTCGTGAAGTGGAGCGACGGAGCGACGGAGAACCCGAGGCGCGTGACTGTGACCGGAGATGCTGCCTATACTGCGGAGTTCGCGGCTGAGGTGTATACAATTACAGCTGAGGCCAATGACGGCACGATGGGCGCAGTGAGCGGCGGCGGAGAGTATGAGTATCTGTCGGAGGCGATGCTTGTGGCCGAGGCGAACGAGGGCTACCGTTTTGTGAAGTGGAGTGACGGGGAGACGGAGAACCAGAGGCGCGTTATTGTGACCGGAGATGCTGTCTATACTGCGGAGTTCGCGGCTGAGGTGTATACTGTTACAGCGGAGGCCAATGACGGCGCGATGGGCGCGGTCAGCGGCGGAGGTGAATATGAGTATCTGTCGGAGGCGGTGCTTGTGGCCGAGGCGCACGAGGGTTACAGGTTCGTGAAGTGGAGCGATGGCGTGACGGAGAACCCGCGTACTGTTACGGTGACCGGGGATATGACATTCACGGCAGAGTTTACTTCTGTTACGGCTATTGAGGGCGTAGAGGCGGACGAGCATCTGACTGTCTATTCCACAGACATGACAATATGTGCGGAGACGGACGACGGGACTTCACCGATGGAGGTGTACGACACTTCGGGACGTTGTATCTACCGTGGCGATGAACGGTGCGCGACTGTGGCGCAGCGCGGCGTGTATATCGTCAGGGTAGGACGGCGCGAGGCCAAGACTGTCGTGAGATAGGGCAGTACGCGCTGATTTGTCAGACGGGGTACGGGCGTGAAGCCTGCACCCCGTTTTTTGTGTCTGCCTATTTGGAATGTTAGATTTGAGGAGCTTACGTTTGTGAGGGGAAATGCGGAGGCATCTGCGCGGAATGGTAGGGAGAGGGTAGGGAGAAGGTAGCTGGAAGATAATGCGAGAGTACGTGTTTTTAACTGATTTTAGAGCTGAGGACGGGCTGCGGGTGAAGGGGCAGATGCAGATGCGGATGCGGATGGTTTGGCTTGCTATGTTTCTGTGGGTATGGGACATTCCCGTAAAAATGGTATTAAAATCAGTAATGTGTCTACACCTTATGAGTATTTCATGCAGTACTTTTGTGTCGCCGTTACAAGAAATAAACTCAAACACAGATGAGACAGGGAACAATAATCGCGATTCTAATAACGTTTACAGTTATGTTTACAGGGAAAATCAATGCACAGGATGACGGCAAGGTGTTCGCGCCGTCAGAGAAGGTGACTGTGGAGAAGGTCACATTCCACAACCGCTACGGCATCACGCTCACGGCGGATATGTACAGGCCTAAGGGGGCGACGGGGAAACTGGCGGCCATAGCCGTGTGCGGGCCGTTCGGCGCGGTGAAGGAGCAGGCATCGGGGCTCTATGCGCAGACGCTGGCGGAACGCGGTTTCCTGACCATAGCTTTCGACCCGTCATTCACGGGCGAGAGCGGCGGCGAACCGCGCTATGTGGCATCGCCGGACATCAATACGGAGGATTTCTGCGCGGCTGTCGATTACCTCGCGACACACGAGGATGTTGACCCCGAACGCATAGGCATACTCGGTATCTGCGGGTGGGGCGGCATGGCACTCAACGCCGCCGCAATCGACACCCGCATAAAGGCTACGGTGACATCGACGATGTACGACATGAGCCGTGTCAATGCAAACGGATACTTCGACTCGATGGACGAAGAGGCGCGTTATGAGCTGTGCCGTCAGCTGAACGCGCAGCGCACGGAGGACTACCGCAGCGGCAGATACGCGCTGGCGGGCGGAGTGGCTGACCCGCTGCCGGAGGACGCTCCGCAGTTCGTGAAGGACTATTACGATTACTACAAGACCCCGCGCGGCTATCACCCGCGTTCGCTCAACTCGAACGGCGGATGGAACAGGACTTCCGCGCTGTCGTTCATCAATATGCCGCTGCTGACGTACATAGGCGAGATACGCAGCGCAGTCCTGATGATACACGGTGCGGACGCGCATTCACGCTATTTCAGCGAGGACGCGTTCAAACGCCTCAAAGGGGACAACAAGGAGCTGATGATTATCCCCGGCGCGAACCACACCGACCTGTATGACAACATGGAGGTGATACCGTTCGACCGCATAGAGGAGTTCTTCGGAGAGTATCTGAAATGAGCAAGGTACATACTATAAACGACATGGATATGAGAACAGTAAAGGTATTGTTAACACTAATGGTTATTTTTGCTATGAACATTAATGCTCAGAATCGACAGGACAGCAGGGTGCTGGTAGCCTATTTCTCCGCTACCGGCACGACGGCTAAGGCGGCGGAAAGGCTGGCGCACATCACGGGCGGTGCGCTCTACGAGATACGGCCCGAAACGGCGTACACGAGTGCCGACCTCGACTGGCACGACAGCAGTTCGCGCAGTTCGGTAGAGATGAAAGACCCGGCTGCACGCCCCGCAATCACGGGCGGACGGGTGGACATGGCTCTCTATGACACTGTCTATATCGGCTATCCGATATGGTGGGATGCCGCCCCGCGTGTTGTGAACACGTTCATTGAGAGCGTAAGCCTCGAAGGCAAGACGGTCATACCCTTCGCCACATCGGGCGGCAGCAGCATAAACGGCAGTGTGTCGGCATTGCGGCGCAGCTATCCGAATATCCGGTGGCAGGACGGGCGGCTGCTGAACGGTATGTCGGAAAAGGCTATCCGTGCGTGGGTGGAAAAGTCGGCAGACGGGAAATAAGTGCTGTTGTGCCTGAGTGACAGGAGTATTATAGAAGGACGGACACTTTTCGGCCTTTCATTGCTTATCTACGGAAGGAAGGGTAGGGAGGTGATGATGCCCCATTGCCATACAATCCGTTTATGGCAATGGGGCATTGCAGTCATTAAAACCGGTATCCCGCCGCGACAGTGAGTATCGGGCTGCCGATAATATTGCGGAAATTAATCTTCGGGGTAAACTCGCCCTCTACGAAAAAGTGTTCGCAGCCTATGGCTATGCCTATAAGGTTGATGTCAATGGTGAACGACGGTTCGCGCAGAGGGTTGAGCAGCGAATTGTCCCACTGCATGACAAAACCTGCGCCGAGGCCGGAATAGAGGTTCACATACCGGGTGTTGAGATATGTGAAGCGTACATTGGGTATGGCATAGAAGCGGTATGTGTTCCACGGGAACTCTTCCGTATAGCCGAGTTGTTCAATCCTCTCCTTTACAAGTGCACCGGCAAAGCCTACCTCAGCCCCCACGCCAAGCCACGAGTTGATGCGGTACTGGTATTCGGCGAATATGCTGCCCGTGAAATGCTTGTCGAGAGTATGTCCCGGTTCTGACGGGTTGGCCGGGTTGAACTCGTAGTCGTTTGCGAAGAGAAACAGGAATGTGTCGGAATAGTAGTCTCCCCAACCGATTTTGACCTCGTGCGGGTTGGCGGCGCGCTGTTCGCGTGTCTCGCAACGGGCTATGACGAATGCGCATAGCATCATGATGAGTAGAGCCATCTTTTTCATAGTGATTGATGTTTGTGTACACTATTAAGATTGAAACCGGAGGCGAAATGTTGCAGGGACAGGGGGGGAAATGCAGTTATATTTTATGGCATTGCCGTTGCTCTCCCCGTTCCCGTTCGTTGTTTTCACGGGGATAGGATGCGGTTCGGGAAAGCAATTGAATAAACCTGTCGCTTTTCGCGCACTTTTCACTATCTTCGCACCCGGAAAACAGGGAGGAGAGATATGGGAAAACTGCCGGAAGACGTGATGATGCTGTACAGCGTGGTCAATATGAAACTGCGGGACTGCTACAGTTCGCTGGACGCGATGTGTGAGGATATGGACATTGACCGTGAGGAGATTACGCGGCGGCTCGGTGCGGCCGGTTTTGTTTATGATGCGGTGAGCAACCGTTTCCGGTGACCGTCTGGACGGCCATGGGATGCGGAGATGTGCCGTATAGGTCAAATCGTGCGCCTGTCGGTCAGCATCCCCGGTCGTTGCACCTGCATTCCGGGAGTTCAAATTCTATCGTGGAATGGGTGATGCCGTTCTCGTGCAGAATCTCCTTTATGCGGTGCTTGACGCTCTCCAGCTGTGCCGCGCTTTCTATCCTGACGTGCATCGTTGCGGCGTTCTCCGTAGTACTCATGGCCCAGATATGCACATGGTGCACTCCCGCGACACCGTCAGCCGCCGACACAGCACTCTCTATCCGTTCCGTATCTATCCCCTCAGGTACTGCATCGAGCGAGAGGAACAGGCTCTCGCGCAGCAACTTCCATGTCGAGACAAGGATGATGGCGGCTATGATAAGGCTGATTATGGAGTCCACCACTGTCCATCCCGTAAACATGATGATTATGCCCGAAACAACAACCCCGGCGGAGACAAGCGTGTCCATCAGCATGTGAAGGAATGCGCCTTTCACATTGAGGTCATGTTTCTGGCTTCTCATCAGCAGCCATGCCGTCAGGCCGTTGACCGCTATGCCTACCCCGGCTGTCCACGATATGGCCGCCCCCGAGACCGTCTCAGGGCTGTTCAGCTTATGCACAGCCTCAATGACGATAGCCCCCACGGCGACAAGCAGTATGACCGCATTGAGCAGCGACACAAGCACCGTGCTTTTCCTGTAGCCGTAGGTGAACCGCGCCGTGCTGTGCCTCTGAGCCATCTTGAAAGCGAAAAGCGAAAGCAGCAGGCTGAACGCGTCGCTCAGGTTGTGCCCCGCGTCCGACAGCAGTCCAAGTGACCCGACCCACAGGCCGACAGCCGCCTCGACGGCCACATACGCTACATTAAGGACAATGCAGACGATAAAGATTGCGTTGAGCGACTGTAGCGCGTGCGTGTGCTGGTGTTCATGCGCATATTGATGATTGTGAGCCATATTCCCCTCCTTTCTTTTGGGCAAAGGTATTCCGTAATCCATGCACCCGCGTTGCATTCACATCTGTTAAGTCTTGAAGTGCGCCGTAGCAGACCTATCGGTTTGATGTAAAATACACACCGCTTCCTCCATGTCCACTCCCATGTGTTGTCCTTGTCAAAGGATAACGTATTGATATACAGAGACCGTTGCTGCCTTCCGGTAAGCCCGCAGCAAGCCTCCCGTAATCCTCTCCTTAGCCATCCGATGTTTTTCTGCATTTTCCGTCGTAATCGTAAAGTAAACGAAACCCTGTCGTCACACTGCTTGTTTTACACATTGTGCACACTTTTGAGCCGCTCGTGTTTTGCAATAATTTATTTTCTTTTGCGATATTGCAAGGCATAAGTTGATAACTTTGCAGGGAGGAGTGTAGACGTATGTCAGGTCTGGCTGTTATCCTATCGGGATAGCGGACACATGGTGTCTATAGAGTTCAAATCAAGGCAATATAAAATCTCAAACTAAAAAATATTGGTATGCTTATGAGAAAGATTTTTATTCTGTTGTGTGCCTGCTGCCTCGGCTCTGTGGTAGCGCAGGCGCAGGAGTTCAGTGCCGTGAATGCTGACGGCGTGACACTTTACTATTCCGTCACCGGTGAGGGAGAGGCCGAGATCGTCAGGCATCCGCAGTACATTGAAAGAGTTGGATATGAGGGCGATGTGGTGATACCCGCCTCCGTAGAGCATGACGGTGTGGACTATGCTGTCACTGGCATTGGCGAGACGGCGTTCGGCTATTGCGATAAGCTCACGTCCGTGTCGATGCCCGCCTCGATTGAGCGGATAGGCGAGTCCGCCTTTGCGGGTTGTGAATTGCTTAAAGCGATAGAGATACCGGCTTCCGTCAAGTCCATAGGCGACTATGTCTTTGAGGAAACGGCTCTTACGGAAATACACATACCCGCCGCCGTAGAGAGCATCGGCGAGGAGGTCTTTGGCTGGTGTCTCGATTTGAAGACCATCACCGTGGACGGGGAGAACCCCCGCTATGATTCGAGGGATAACTGCAACGCCATTATAGAGACCGAAAGCAATACGCTTATAAGCGGCTGCGCCGGCACAGTAATCCCCGGTACAGTGGAGCATATCGGTCATGCGGCCTTTTACTTCACAGGCCTCGAGTCGGTCGTGCTGCCCGCCTCTGTCAGGACAATAGGGCCTAACGCGTTTCAGGGCACACCGCTCAAGTCGGTTGAGATACCTGACGGCGTGACGGAGATAGGCATGGCGGCCTTCCTTGATTGTCGGCAGCTCACATCGGTCGTGCTTCCCGAAAGCCTGACCGAGATAGACACCCTGACTTTCCAGTATTGCTTCCTGCTGAAGGAGATAAAGCTCCCATCCGCCCTGACACGTATATGTGTGGGCGCATTCAACTACTGCTTCTCGCTCGAGACGATAGAGCTGCCCGCATCGCTCAAAGAGATAGAGAGCCTCGCTTTCTCCTATTGCCTCTCGCTCCGTGAAGTATGCTGCCGTGCGGCCGATGTCCCGGCGATGGGCGAGAAGGTAGAGGAGCTGTACGTCTTCACTCCCAACTATTGCGAAAACCTGAGCTGGAGCTACGATGAAGACGGCGATCTGGATTTCTACTCACTCAAGTGTGACGGCGTGTACCGTGCCGTCCTCCGTGTGCCGCAGGCATCCGTGGAGGCGTACCGCGCCGCGACAGGCTGGGGCACTGGCGACTGTTGGTCCGAAGAGGACGATGTCCTATATTATGAATGGGAGTTTTCTTTAGGAATAGACGGAGAGGTGTGCAACTATTTCCACGATATACAGCCCATCGGCGGCGAAACCTCTACGGAGGGTACAGTGGCCGACGGCAGTTTCACTGTATATTCAGACGGCGGTGTGATATACATCGACGGCGCGGCTCAGGACGTTGAGGTCTATGACATCACCGGCCGCAGGATTTACGGCGGCAACAGTACGGCGGTAAGCGTTGGCCGTTCCGGAGCCTATATCGTAAGGAGCGGGGATGAGGTGAGGAAAGTGATGGTCAGATAAGCGGCCGCAGTCGGACAGATTACTCAGTTGTCATATCTATATGTGCGTCCCGGAATGCGGATGATTCCGCTTCCGGGACGCATTTTGTTGTGCATACAGGCCGCTTAGCCATTGCGGCAAACCTTCTCTCGATGCCAGTTCTGATGCTTCTCCCCTGGATGTTCTCCGCTTATCTCTATATATTTCGAGTGCTTAGGTGCGACATTAAAGCACAGAAAACGCCGCAATATTTGCGGCGTTTTCTGCGCTTGGAGATTTTATAGCAGCAGATCTACTTTAGTCCGAAGCTCGTGGAGATGATATATAGTATAAAAATGCCGTCCGTGCTTCATGCGCACGGACGGCAAATGTCAAAGGAACGAATATCAGAACGATATAGTTTACCGTTCTATTGTCTCACCCTTATCAGTTCCCATACTTCAACGCTGCCTGAGCCGCTGCGAGACGGGCGATAGGTACACGGAACGGCGAACATGACACATAGTTCAGTCCAACCCTGTGGCAGAACTCCACAGACGACGGCTCACCGCCATGCTCACCGCAGATGCCGCATTTGAGGTCAGGACGTACGGAGCGTCCCTTCTCCGTGGCCATCTCTATGAGCTGGCCTACGCCGTTCTGGTCAAGCACTTGGAACGGGTCGTTTTTTAGTATCTTCATGTCGAGGTATGCCGGCAGGAACGTTGATATGTCATCGCGTGAATAACCGAACGTCATCTGTGTCAAGTCGTTAGTGCCGAACGAGAAGAACTCTGCCTTGCTGGCTATGCGGTTGGCCGTCAGCGCGGCACGCGGTATCTCTATCATCGTGCCAACCTTGAAATCTATGCTGTCGCCTTCTTCCTCAAAGAGCAGCGCGGCTGTCTCGCGGATGATGCGTTCCTGGTTCGCGAACTCATACAGGATACCAGTCAGCGGCACCATGATTTCCGGTATGGCCTGCACTCCCTCCTTTTTCAGTTCGAGGGCTGCCCCGAGTATGGCGCGTGTCTGCATTTCCGTTATCTCCGGATATGTATTGCCGAGACGGCAGCCACGGTGGCCGAGCATCGGGTTCGCCTCATGAAGCGAATTGACGCGCTGCAATATGTATTCGTATGACACGCCCATCACCTTGGCCAGTTCGCGCTGTTCCCTCTCCTCGTGAGGCACGAACTCGTGAAGCGGTGGGTCGAGCAGGCGCACCGTGACGGGATAGCCTGCCATCACGCGGAATATGCCTTTGAAATCCGCTTTCTGATATGGCAGTATCTTGGCGAGAGCCACGCGGCGGCCGTCTGAATCCTCGGCGAGAATCATCTCGCGCATGGCCTTGATTTTATCCCCCTCGAAGAACATGTGTTCTGTGCGGCACAGACCTATGCCCACGGCTCCGAAATTGCGAGCCGTCTGCGCATCGTGCGGAGTGTCGGCGTTGGTGCGCACCGAGAGGCGCGTATATTTGTCGGCGAGCTTCATCAGTTCGGCGAAATCAGCGTCAAGTTCAGCTTCCTTGGTAGCTACCGCGCCGATATACACATCGCCCGTAGTGCCGTTCAGAGATATATAGTCGCCCTCTTTGAGAACCGTGCGGTCCACGATGAGAGTCTTTGCCGTATAGTCGATGACCAATGCGCCAGCACCTGAAACACAGCATTTTCCCATGCCGCGCGCCACTACGGCCGCGTGTGAGGTCATTCCGCCGCGTGCCGTGAGTATGCCCTCGGCGGCTGCCATTCCGGCCAAATCTTCAGGCGAGGTCTCTATACGTACCATGATGACCTTTTCGCCGCGAGCAGCCCATTCCGCCGCGTCGTCGGCGTTGAACACTATCTTGCCGCACGCCGCGCCCGGGCTTGCCGCCAGACCTTTGGTCAGTATCTTGGCCTCTCTGAGAGCCTTTTTGTCAAACACGGGGTGGAGCAGTTCGTCGAGCTTGTTCGGCTCTACGCGTAGCACAGCCTCCTTCTCCGTAATCATGCCCTGATGGAGCATATCCATCGCTATCTTGACCATCGCCGCGCCGGTGCGCTTGCCGTTACGTGTCTGCAAGAACCACAGCTTGCCCTCCTGCACGGTGAACTCCATGTCCTGCATATCGCGGTAGTGATTCTCCAGTTTTGTCTGTAGGGCATCAAGCTCCTTATAGATTTCAGGCATGGCCTCTTCCATCGAAGGATACTTCTTCACGCGCTCTTCCTCGGAAATGCCAGCCAGTTCAGCCCATCTCTGCGAGCCTATCTTCGTGATCTGCTGCGGTGTGCGTATCCCGGCAACGACATCTTCGCCCTGTGCGTTGATGAGGTACTCGCCAACGAAGAGATCCTCGCCCGTAGCCGCGTCACGGCTGAACGCCACGCCTGTGGCCGATGTGTTGCCCATGTTTCCGAACACCATTGCCTGCACATTGACAGCCGTACCCCATTCTGCCGGGATGCCTTCCATCTTGCGGTAGAGTATGGCGCGTTCGTTCATCCAGCTGTCGAACACTGCGCATATCGCACCCCAGAGCTGGTCGTATGCCGACTCCGGGAAATCCTTGCCCGTCTGTGTCTTGATTGCCGCCTTGAATTTCGTCACGAGCGTTTGCAGATCCTCGACTTCGAGTTCTGTGTCGAGCTTAACCCCCTTGGCTTCCTTGACTTCTTCAATGATAGCCTCAAACGGGTCAATGGCAGTCTTGTCGGCCGGTTTCATGCCGAGCACCACATCGCCGTACATCTGTACGAACCGGCGGTAAGAGTCCCATACGAAACGTGGGTTTCCAGTCTTTCTCACCATGCCCTCTACCACCTTGTCATTCAGGCCGAGATTGAGGATGGTGTCCATCATGCCCGGCATAGACGCCCTCGCGCCAGAACGTACCGAGACGAGCAGCGGGTTCTCCACATCGCCGAACTTCGAGTTCATCAGTGTCTCCACATGGCGCAGAGCCTGTTCCACATCGTCTTTCAGAAGTTCGACAACCTTATCTTTTCCTATTTCGTAATATTCATTACATACTTCAGTCGTGATTGTAAATCCCGGAGGCACAGGCACTCCTATCAGGTTCATTTCGGCAAGGTTAGCCCCCTTGCCGCCAAGCAGATTTCTCATGTCTGCCTTACCCTCGGCCTTACCGTTGCCGAAAGTATAAACTCGTTTCTTTTTTTCCATAAAAACACTATTTGAAGAATTAGTCATGACCTTTTTCGGTCTGCAAATTTACCTTTTTTGCGCCGTGTTTGCAATAGTTGGTATCATAAAAAATTCCACAAATCGCCGTCTGCCTTTGCAATCAATTGATATTAAATGTGTTACAAACCGTAATTTGTACAACAAACCCTGCTCATAATGTCGGCAGGTTCATGCCCGTGATTTTGCGGTAGAGGTCGAGCGCATAGATGTCGGTCATTCCGCTCACATAGTCAATCACGCTCAGTATGCGCCCGTATGCGCTTTCCGACTGCACATCGTACTGCGCGGGGATGCGGTTCAGCAGCTGCCGCGAATACGACTTTTCCGGCTCGAACACAGCCGACATCAGGTCGTCCATCAGCTCTGTGATAATCCTGTAGCCTGCCAGCTCTATGTCCAGTACCATTTGTGCGCGGTAAATCTTCCCGACTGCGAGTTTGGACATCTGCCTGTATGCCGCTCTCGGCCTCTCGCCTATGCAGTCTATCAGCGCTCCTTTGAACTTTCCCGCCAATATCTCGTCCTCATGTTCGGCAAACACCCTCACGCACTCGTCTATAAGTATCCCTATGACTGTCGAACGCAGATAGCCTACCCGCTCATTCTCATCCTTGACGGTCTCGAAAATCCTCTCGGCCCGCTGTTGCCGCTCTTCCGGCAGGAACGCCATGAGCAGTTCGCGTGTCTGTTCGAACGACAGCAGTTTCAGCTTGAAAGCATCGTCCACGTCCATCACCTGATAGCAGATGTCGTCCGCCGCTTCCACGAGATAGACCAGCGGATAGCGCGCCTTCCTCCCGTTCCCTTCCGGAGCATCCGCTATGCCAAGCTCCCCGGCAATGCGTCCGTACGCCTCCTTCTCCGACTGGAAAAAGCCGAACTTGCACTTCTTCCCGTCCGCATTAACCGCCTCGAACGGGTATTTCACTATCGAAGCCAGTGTGCTGTATGTCATGGCGAAGCCGCCCTCTCTCCGGCCATTGAACCTGTGCGTCAGCAGCCTGAACGCGTTCGCGTTGCCGTCGAAATGCGTGAAGTCCGCCCACTCCGCGTCCGTCAGGCCGTGCCTTTCTTTAAGGGTCATGCCCTTTCCCTCGGAGAAATAAGTCGCTATGGCGTTCTCGCCCGAATGTCCGAACGGCGGGTTGCCCATATCGTGCGCGAGGCAGGCCGCCGCCACTATCGACCCTATCTCGTCGAAATGGCCTCCCTCCGCTCCGTATCTCTCTTTCAGCCTGTCCGACACACCGTAACCGAGCGACCGCCCCACGCACGCCACTTCAAGGCTGTGCGTCAGCCTGTTGTGTACGAAGACGCTCCCCGGCAGAGGAAACACCTGCGTCTTGTTCTGTAGCCTGCGGAACGGTGCGGAGAATATAAGGCGGTCATAGTCCCTCTGGAACACCGACCGCCTGTCGTGCTTCGCATCGTAATACCGCTCCATCCCGAAACGCTTTGCGCTTATGAGCCTTTCCCAATTCATCATGATTATCTAAATTTCAGTAGTTTCCTTATCTTTTCCTTCATCACTACAGCCCACCTGATAGCATCGCTGAGCCGGAACAGCTCGTGCCTCACCGCCCACAGCATCCACCGTTCGCCCCGGCGTAAAAACGCCGTTCCTGTTTTCCTCTCTTCCTCGCGGAACATCCTGCTGAACACACGGCGAAGACAGCGGTCGTCCGTGTCCATCATCAGGTGCGCCGTCATCTCCACTTTCAGCCTGTCTGTCAGTTTATTGTATCTGTCGTACAGTCCTTTTTCCATAAGGAACGAGTCAGTCCGCCGCCAGAACTCCACGGCATCCTCGAAATGCCGACGGCGTTTCGCCGCCGTGATCGATTCCCCGTTCTTCATGTAGTGGTACAGCGGCTCCGCCACGTATTCCACCCGTTCCGCATAGTAATACAGCTGTATATTGGCGGCATAGTCCTCCAGATAGCACATCCATTTCCCGGGATAATGGCATTGCCTGAACAGTCCTGTACGGTACAGCTTGTTCCACATATAACCGTTTGCGTCCTTGTTTATCAGCATTTCCCTGAACCGTTCCTCGTGCCCGGCGGCAACATATTCGTTGCAGTACACTCTCCTGCCGTCCTGATATTCGGTCAGGAAGTCGCACGCAACAATGTCCGCTCCCGTCTCCACAGCTGTGCGGTATAGCCGCTCCGCCATGTCGGGTTCCGCATAGTCATCACTGTCCACGAACATCAGATAGTCGCCCGCAGCGTGTTCCGCCGCCGTCATCCGCGCAAATTCCGGTCCTATGTTTTGCGCCAGCCGTATGGTTCTCATCTGCTCACGCCTCTCCGGATACCGCGCAAGCACACTCTCCATGACCCCGATTGAATTGTCGGTAGAGCTGTCGTCTACGAATATGTACTCGACATCACGGAGCGTCTGCCCGAACAGGCTCTCGGCGCACCGTCCTATGTACTTCTCTGTGTTATAGACACACACCAATATGGAAACCTGACTCATAGCAGCCGTTGTTTGCGTGTGATATATATGCAGTAGATTATCTCGCATACCCCTGACAGAGCGAACGCCGCAGTCAGTGCATATACATTGCGAAAAACCGCCACGGCCGGGATGCCTATGGCAAGGAACGAGAGCAGCGCGACTAGCTGATTGCGCGTCACCAGATAGTACCGCCTTTGCGGCACGAAGACGAACGCGATGTACGCGCCCACGACTAGCCATGTCAGTATTGTCACGCTGAGTATCAGCGATATGGGATACGCCCCGACCATCTCCCGTCCGCCGAGCAGCAGCGCGGCCCAGTAGCCTCCCGCTGCCAGCAGGGCTATTATGGTGAACCCTATGGCGTACTCATACCTGATGATTTTCTTCACCTTGCGCGACTGGTCAGCGAGTACGGCTGGGAAGAGCGCCTGATTTATGCTCTGCGTGATGGTGCGCGGGATTGTCACCATCTTGTTCGCCAAGTCGTATATAGCCACATCCTTCATGCCGAGGAATGAGCCTATCAGCAGCGTGACAGTCTCGGTCTTGACCGTGCTCATCACGTTCGACCCGAAGAACGGCAGCGCGTCCTTCACCATACTTGTCACATCGTCCGCTCTTACACGCACCGGGCGCACGCCCTCACTCCTGACCATTATCACCATAGCCCCAATGGCGGCGGCCACTATTCCGGCTGTGTTTATCACGGCGAATGTCACCACGTCTGCGGGCGACTTCACGAATATGAATATGAACGGTACTGTCAGCAGCCTGAACCCCACGCTCATGTAGGTGATTATCTGCATCTTCTGCCGCCCCTGATAGAACCAGTTCGGCATCAGTACCTCGCCTAAGATCTGTGTGAAAATGCAGCCGAACAGCAGGGCATTCGTGCGCAGCAGCGGTATGCACGCCGTGAGTGCGCAGAACACGGCGCAGGACAGCAGAGCGAGCAGCCCCTTGATGATGTAGACGCACATAACCGTGCGGTTCGTGCCTTCCGTATCGTCCCTCAGTTCCACCGTTGCCTTCACCGAGGGGAATTTCAGCCCGAACGCCGTGAACTCTAAGAAATAGCTTGTGATGGAAAGCCCGAACACATACAGTCCGTATGCCTCGACTCCAAGCCGTCTGATGACATACGGATAGACGCAGACGCTTATCGCCATGGCGGCTATCTGCGTTGCCGTCATGTGCGAATAGTTCTTCGCCACAGCCGACCGCCATATACGGTTCAGTATCTCTTTTGCGTTCATAATTACACCCAGCCGTTCATCGGCTGCAAAGATACGGAAAATTCATATCTTTGTCTCTAACGAGACAAGATAGGATTCGGTTCGGCGATGCAATAAGCCGACTGATGTCAGTCTTCACATGATGTTGCACCGTGTCCTGACACTGTGCCGAAGCACAAGTCTGTCCACAGTGCAATATCATGTGAAACAAAACTGACGTTTGGCATATTGCATTGCACTCACCTTTGGCTATCTTTGTATGCCCCATACGCGATATATAACAGGATGCAGCTATGACAGACAGGTATAACAACTATAACGAGACGCTCCGGTGCAGGTTCGGATGCAGGGTTCAGAAGATTTCCATCAATGCAGGGTTTACCTGCCCCAACCGCGACGGCACGAAGGGGCGCGGCGGATGTACGTTCTGCAATAACCAGACGTTCTTTCCCGAATATTGCTCTCCGCAGAAGAGCGCGGTGCGGCAGATGGAGGAGGGGATGCATTTTTTCCGGAGGTATGAGGGGCAGAAGTATCTGGCCTATTTTCAAGCATATACCAATACGTATGCGCCGCTGGAGACTTTGCGCCGCCTGTATGAGCCGGTGCTTGAAATGGAGGATGTGGTCGGCATAGTGGTCGGGACGCGGCCTGACTGTGTGGACGGACCGCTGCTTGACTATTTCGCGGAGCTGTCAGAGCGGTGCTATGTGATGGTGGAGTACGGCGTGGAGAGTACGGACGACAGGACGCTGCGCCGGATAAACCGGGGGCACAGTTTTGCGGAGTCGGTATGGGCGATAGAGGAGACGGCGCGGCGCGGCATCAGTGTCGGGGCGCATCTCATCCTCGGGCTGCCGGGCGAGAGCCGGGTGCAGATGTTTCTCCGGGCGGAGACGATGTCAAGTCTGCCGCTAGATATGGTTAAGCTGCATCAGTTGCAGATAGTACGAGGGACGGCTATGGCGCGGGAATATGAGGCTCATCCCGAGAGGTTTCATCTCTTTACTGCGGAGGAGTATGTAGGGCTGTGCGTGGATTTCATTGCGCACCTTGACTGCCATATCGGCATAGGGAGGTTTGTCTCGCAGTCGCCGAAGGGTATGCTCGTCGCGCCGGACTGGGGGCTGAAGAATTATGAGTTTGTGGCCATGCTGGAAAAGGCTCTGGCGCGGCGCGATGTGCGTCAGGGAAAGCTCTGTAGGTCTGCCATAGGCTGAAGGAGAGGTGCTGGGATGACGCTGTTGGAATGATGGCTCGCGGCTGGCCTGAGGATAGGTCGAAAGTACGTGTTTCGCTGGACGGGAGATGGCTGAGGATGGCTTGCGGGCAGGTCGAGGGTACGTGTTTGCCGGGGGGATGTCAGGTGAAGGTAGCTTGCAGTTAGGTCGAGAGTACGTGTTTTTAACTTTAGATAACGCTATGTGGCTATCAACGGGCGGCAGTGGGATGACGTGGCTATGTCATGCTTATTGTATAAGGGCATTGTACATTAGCATTGTACGCAGGTTAAACCCAAAATGGTCATTAGAACGCATTTGCAATAAAAGACTTGTTGTATTATGTTTTTTGGATGGTTTGCGCCCCCTGCCGCCGTATAAGCCTCAGCTATTTCGGGACATAGCCCGCTATGCCCCATCAATAGCGGGAGACTGATACGGCTGGCATAAAGGCACAAAACATTGCAAAATCTAATGACCTATTTGGGTTAAAAATTAAGAAAAGGGGAACGCTTTCTGTGCTTAATTGCGTACAAATTAGTAACTTCGCTGCCATATTGTGCCTTGGCGGCACGGATAATGATAACCATACAATATTTTGATTCTTAGGAGAATACATAAGATACTTTTTTTTTGTCTCATGCTCCTTTGTTCCGGATTCGCGTCCGGGCAGGGCATTTCTGCGGGTATTGCCGCCGATGGTGACGGTGCGATACGTGCGGATGTGCCGCCCGCAGACGGGGACGGAGAACGGTCAGTAACGGCTGACAGCGTGACTGAGGCTGCTGTCATGACGGCTGATTCTGTGGCTATGGGCGCGGCGGACAGCATTGCTCCGGCAGACAGTGCGGCAGTGGACAGCACGGCGGAGAAAAAGGCTCTGCTCGATGCGGAGGTGCAGTATAAATCGAACGATTCGATAGTCTTTTTCGGCAACGGCATAGGCTACCTTTACGGTAGCGGTGAGGTCAAGTATCTGCAAGCCAAGCCGATAGAACTTACGGGCGAGTATATACGTTTCAATATGGACAGTTCGACCGTGCAGGCGTGGGGCGGTGTGGACAGTGTTGGCGACCCGCTGGGCGACCCTGTGTTCAAGGACGGTAATGACCAGTACGGCTCGAAGTACATGAGCTATAATTTCAAGACCAAGCGCGGATATATAAAGGGCGGAGTGACTGAGCAGGGCGAGGGCTATATCCTTGCCGACCAGACGAAAAAGATGGAGGACGATATGCTGTTCCTCAAGGGGGGAAAGTACACGACCTGTAATGACCATGAGCATCCGCACTTCTATCTACAGCTGACCAAGGCTAAGATGAAGCCACGCAGCTATATAGCTGCCGGCCCGGCCTATATGGTGCTGGCCGATGTGCCTCTGCCGCTGGCTGTCCCATTTGGCTTTTTTCCAATAACGGACTCATATTCATCGGGTATCATCATGCCCACGTTCGGCGACGAGATGCAGCGCGGTTTCTTCATCAAAAACGGCGGGTATTACTTCGCAATAAATGACTATGTGGACCTTGAGCTTCTGGGAGAGCTGTACACGAAGGGGACATGGGCACTCAGCCTATCGTCGAAGTACACGTGGCGCTATCATTTCAGCGGCAGCATATCGGCGTATTACCGTGAGGATGTGACCGGGGAGAAAGGACTGCCCAATTATTCCAAAGCCAAGAACTTCAAGCTGTCGTGGCAGCACCGTCAAGACCCCAAGGCAAGCCAGTACAGCACATTCTCAGCATCGGTGGATTTCGCCACGAGCGGATATAACACCAGTAATATCAATAACTATTACAACCCTGCGGAGCAGTCGAAGAACATCACGAGTTCGAGTGTGAACTACACGCAGCGTTTTCCTGAAAGCCCATGGAGCATATCGCTCAACGCGAACCTGCAACAGAGGACACAAGACTCTACCATAAGCCTCACATTGCCGTCACTGACCGTCTCGATGTCGAGGGTCTACCCATTCAAGAGGAAGAACGCCGTGGGCAAGGAGCGTTTCTACGAGAAGATAGCATTGAGCTACACGATGTCGATGTCGAACTCCATCACTGAAAAGGAGAACAAGATACTTCACTCGAATTTCCTGAAAGACTGGCGTAACGGCGTAAAGCACAGCATACCTATATCGGCATCGTTCAACCTGTTCAAGTACATTAGCATAACCCCGTCGTTCAACTACAACGAGAGATGGTATTTCAACAAGGTGGAACGCGACTGGGACGTGGCGCGGCAGGAGGAAGTGTGCGACACATCATACGGGTTCTACCGTGTGTATGACTTCTCGGCATCGGTCTCTGCATCGACTAAACTATACGGCTTCTATACGCCGATAAGGAAACTTTTCGGTAATAGGATAGACCGCATAAGGCATGTGCTCACCCCTACTGTTTCGTACAGCTATAACCCTGACTTCGGAAGCGCACCTTTCCATTTTTACGACACGTACACAAGGACAGTGATAGACAAAAATAATGCGGAGAAGGTGACATACGAGGATGTGACCTATTCTCCCTATTCCGGCGGACTATATGGAGTGCCGGGACGCGGGACGAGCAGCAGCCTCACGTTCTCGCTGAAGAATAACGTCGAGATGAAAGTACGTGACCGAGAGGACACTACGCTGTTCAACAAGCGTAGCCTGATAGACGACCTTACGCTGTCGTGGGGATACAACTTCGCGGCAGACTCAATGAACTGGAACATGATCAACGCGAGCCTCCGCATAAAGGTCACCAAGCAGTTCTCGCTTAACCTGTCAGGACAGTTCGACCCGTATATGTACACCATCAATGACAGCGGCAACCCTGTTAGATGCAATGAGTTGCGATGGAATCACGGCAAAGCGCCGCGTTTTCTCGGCACAGGTACGAGCTTTTCGTACACGTTCAATAACGACACATTCAAGAGGAAGGACAAGAAGACCGACGAACAGGGCGATGAGGCTGAAGAGGATGTCGCCATCACTGACCCGCTTGACCCCAATGCCTCGGCTGAGGCTGCCGCTGCGGACAGTAAAAAAGACACCGAGACGGAGAAAGACCTCGAGGGGTATGACAAACTGGATATCCCGTGGAGCTTCTCAATCAACTATTCCGTCAATTGGCGAGCCTCATCGCGCAAGGAGGATTTCGACTATAAGGCTATGGCGTACAAG